>JALNWB010000011.1 GCA_023231105.1 Ignavibacteriaceae bacterium
AATAAGCGTGTCTTTCGTTATTTCAAAAAAGAAAAGAGAATCAACTTGATCATCCACCAAAGTATAACCCCAGCTTTTCCCCTTTGCTGTCAATGTTGATCTTCCCATAACACCGGGAAGTCCATTGAAATTATAAACACGGTTTGCATGTCCATGACCGACAAAAATTTCCTTCACATTTCTTTTTGATAAAATATTTGTAACCTTAAACCAATTATCAACTTCCTTATCAAGTTGATGATGGGAGAAAAAAAGAATTTCTTTTTCTGAAGGAATGGTTGAGAGAAGTGAGTCAAGCCAACGCAAATCCTCCGGCGCAAAATGTCCTCCGCCGCCCCGCCATGGAATACCACTGTTTATTCCGATGAGAACAGTTTTTTCAAATTCAAATTTAAACTTATCATCTTTCCACAAATTTGAAAATACTTGTATTCCGCTTTCACTCCATTTTGTATCATGGTTGCCGGGAATAATATAGTACGGAACAGTGAGCTTGTCTAAAATTTGTTTTGCATTTTTTAGGTCTTCTGTTTTTCCGTTTTCAGTTATATCACCGGTTGCAATTACAAACGATACTTCTTTTTTTGCGTTTATATCTTGAACAACAGCCTGCAAATCTACATCGGCATTTTTTGAACCGATGTGTAAATCGGTGATCCATCCAAACTTAAACGGCTGTGCAAAGGAAATGGAGGAAAGAATAAATGCAATGTAGAAATATTTAATTTTCTTTAATGTTTTCATTGGTCACCAGGATAAATAAACAAACACTTGCGAAGAAAAATTTTAAGAATCATTGCGTTGATGAGGCGGAACAAAACCGCGGTATGTATCAAACTTTGATGAATAAAAAACGATGTTGAAATATTTATCGCGCAGCGTTCCACCGCTTGGATAAAGGTAGAATTCACTCACTTCCTCTGAATTGACTTCGGAAAGTAATCCGTTTTTCGTAAAAAATTTTATCCGGTAAAAACCAAGTTCATATTTACCGGTTTCTATTTGTTTTAATAAATTTTCTTCGGAGAATTTAAAAAGTTCGTTCATATCTTTTTCTAATAAACAGATTTGATTTTATTTGTTAATTCTTGAAATGCAACATCAAACCGTTCACCAGTCTTCCTGATTTTCACTTCTACTTTTCCTTCTTTCAATTTTTTCTCTCCGATGATTATTTGAATCGGCATTCCAAGCAGATCAGCATCATTAAATTTGAATCCCGCTCCTGCATCAACTCGGTCATCAAACAAAACCTGGAATCCGGCTGCTTGTAATTCTTGATAAACTTTCTCGGATGTTTCAACTATTGTTTGATTTTTCAGATTCAATGCGAGAAGATGAATATCAAACGGTGCAAGCGTTTTATCCCAAACAATTCCTTTCTCATCGTGATGTTGCTCAATAAAGCAAGCCATCACACGTTCTACGCCAATACCGTAACTTCCCATTATCAACGGATTTTCTTTCCCGTTTTCATCAAGAAATGTTGCGCCCATCGCTTCAGAATATTTTGTGCCGAGTTTAAATATATGTCCGAGTTCAATCGCAGTAAAAACATCAAGCGTCTTTTCGCATTTTAGACAACCTTCACCGGCTTTCACAATTCGCAAATCAACATATTCGATTCCTTTTACATCACGCATCAGATCGATTCCACCGATATGGTAATCATTTTTATTTGCGCCGCTAAAAAGATTGTTCGCATCTTTTAAACGAAGATCAGCGAGTATTCTTCCGTTAAATCCAATCGGACCGATTGAACCAGCATCGGCGCCAGTTATTTCTTTTAATTCTTCCGGATGCGCAGGGCGGACAGTTCCGCCTAAAATTGCTTCTATTTTTGTTTCATTTACTTCATCGTTTCCGAGCATTAAAAGCAAGACAGCTTTGTTATCATCCATAACCACGCGGGATTTTGCACATTCCGTTTCATCAATATTTAAAAACACACAAAGCTCATCAATTGATTTTACATTCGGTGTGGAAATTTCATAAATTTTTTTACTTTCTGCGTTTCTTTCTTTTGGATTTACTTTAGAAGATGCTACCTCTACGTTAGCCGCATAACCACAGCTCTCGCAATAGGCTACCGTATCTTCACCGGCATCGGATTTTACCATAAATTCTTCCGAACCAGTTCCGCCCATCGCTCCGCTTGAAGCACCAACTACAAAATATTTCAATCCGCAGCGGTCAAATATTTTTCTATACGCTCCATCTTGAAGTTGATATGATGTATCGAGATTTTCATAAGTTGAATCGAATGAATACGCATCTTTCATTAAAAATTCTCTTCCGCGGATAACTCCACTGCGGGGACGCGCTTCATTTCTAAATTTGGTTTGAATCTGGTACCACATCTGTGGTAATTCTTTATATGATTTTAAAACTTTTCTCGCGTGATACGTCATAATTTCTTCGTGTGTTGGAGCAAGGACGTAGTCGCGATTTTTAATTTGAAAAAGAATATCGCCGAACGCTTCCACTCTGCCGGTCTCTTCCCAAATTTCTTTTGGATTCAATGCCGGCAAATGAAACTCCTGCCCACCGATTGCATCCATTTCCTCACGGATAATTTTTGATATTTTTCTTACAACTTTGTAACCAAGGGGTAAAAAGGAATAGATTCCCGCGCCAAGAGAGCGTATCATTCCTGTGCGAAGCATTAAAACATGGCTGGTTACTACCGCGTCGTTCGGTACTTCTTTTAAGGTCGGAATAAATGATTTACTGAATTTCATATTTTTTTCTTGGGAAATGGATTTAATAAATTTCTTTTCAAAAATAACTAAAGCAGCGTGTCTATCAAAATTGGAGGCAGTAAAATCAAGCAGGATTTTTGTTTATCAATTTGTACTTAAGTTAACATTTGCAGAATAATCGCTCCATAATTCAATTAAAAATATTAAATCAAGCAGTGCAGAAAATATTAGCTTTCCGTCCGTTTAATGAATTCGGCAATTATTTCATCAGAAGAGTTGACAATTTCATCCATATTCCCGACAAAATGGATAACTCCGTTGTGCATCATTGCAACTTTGTGAGCCACATTTTTCACGCTGAACATATCATGCGTAACAACAATTGAAGTAACTTTTAATTTCTCGGCTAACTCTTTTATTAGATTATCAATTGAATCAGACATAATCGGATCGAGTCCGGTAGTCGGCTCATCATACAAAATATAATTTGGATTAGTAATCAATGCGCGGGCGAGTCCTACTCGTTTTTTCATTCCGCCGGAAAGTTCACTTGGTTTAAGATATTGGCTTCCTGAAAGTCCGACAAGTTCGAGTTTTTCTTCAACTAATTTTATGATTTCTTTCTCTGCGATTCGGGAATTTGCTTCAACAAGAGGAAGTGCGACATTTTCTCCAACTGTCATAGAATCAAATAAAGCGGCTCCTTGAAAAAGGAATCCAAAATTTCTACGAACTTCATATAATTCTTTTTCGGGGAGTTCGTTTATAATTTTTCCTCCAACTTTAACGAAACCTTCGTTCGGAGAAAGCAATCCGACAATAAGTTTCAACAATACACTTTTTCCGCAGCCGCTTCGACCAATAATAACAATGGTTTCGCCATCATGGATTTTCAGATCCACACCGCATAAAACTTTTTTCGATCCGAAACTTTTGTGGAGATTATTTATTTCAATCATAATTTGCTCTTTTGTTCTTCAACACAAAATTAGTGTTTTGCTTTTAATTCTAAAACATCAATTAATTTTTTAAGATAATAAAAATCGTTCATTGTGTACCAATGCTTCATAAAAACCGCCCGCAAAGTAATGAGTGATTCGCCTTTTGGATTTTCATATTCGGGGAGAACCGTTTTCGCAATTTCAGGCGCAAGAACAAACTTCGAAAGCATGAATTCCGGATTTTCTGTTTCAACTGAAAGAACTGAATAAATCGCCAATGTCAATTCATTTACTTCAGAAATATTTTTTTTATTCGATTTTCTAAAAAAGCAATTGATATCTAAATCCGGGAAGTTTAAGTTATCATAATTTTCGCTCTGCTCAATCATCTGATAAAATTTTTGTGAAGCAACAATGGTATGTGATAATAACTCTCCGATTCCCGTATTATTCGGCGGGATTACTTTATACGTTAAATAACAAGCCGCAGCCGTTGCACCCGAACGTGAACCTTCAAGCGAGAACATCCCGATATTTGGTTTATCCAATTTGTGGTAAGTATAAGGAGCAGTATTTAAAATGATGTCTCGCAGTTCTTCATTTTTATAAAGAACCGCTCCGGCTCCATACGAGACAGAGCCTTGTTTATGCGGATCAATGGTAATTGAATCTGATTCCGACAAGAGGAGTAATTGTTTTTCTACATGACCGCTCAACGGAGTTTTTTGTAAAGATTGATTATAATTTTCATCTAAAAGAATTGATCTAAAAAAACCGCCGTACGCGGCATCAATATGTAAGTGGAATTGGTATTTCTTTTTCAACTCAAGGATTGCTTCAATATCATCAACGCTTCCTGTACCGGTAGAACCGAGATTTGCCATTACCATCATCGCTTCATTTTTTTTGAGCTCGTCTTCAAGTCTGTCACAATTCATTCTGAAATTTTTATCAACCGAAATTTCTTTGAACGAATCGATATTTAAAATTTTACAAATCCGTTTCCACGAATAATGAGAAACTTCAGAAAAGTAAACGGTTCCTTTATTATAAAAATCACGGGCTGCCCAAAGCGCTTCCATATTTGCTAGAGAACCACCACTCGTTAAATGTCCCCAGCCGGTTTTATATCCAACCATTTTTAAGAGCAGTTCAACAACTTCCATTTCCATTTCTGTAGTAACAGGACCACCTTCATAAGCGTGATTATTCGGGTTGGAAAGCATGAAGGTTAAATAACCGAGAATAGTTGGAATAGATGGATCCTTCGCCATCTGCGCAGCGTAACGAGGATGAAAAAACGGAAAATGTTTTTTGCTTCTTTCCAAAAATTTTTCAAATTCTTCAATAAGTTTTGTGTTGTTGTACTCTGTTTTTTTATAAAGAGAAATATCTTCAGGTGAATAGTCCGCACGCCAAGTTTTCTGTTCACTTAGAATTTTTTCTATAAAAGTTTGAAGAAGAGAAATATTCTCGCCTTTTGGTCCAATAAATTGAGAAAAAAGAAGATCGTTCATACAATAATTCCTACGCTGGTTTCTCCAAAATTAAGCAAATCTAATTACGTGTAATAGTCCGGTGGAGCAGATTAGGCTTATTTTAATCAAAATATTTTTTTATTTTCTTGTAGTGAATTTATAATTTAACTCGAAAGAACTATGGCAAAAGAAACAAAAAAAAATCAACCACGGCAAATTGGAAAAACTCCGTTACAAGAAAAAAAACCTTTGATCGATCCGAAATTAAAAAGCCGGATAGAAACAGCGGTATTTCTTCTCGTTCTTTTATTCTTCTTTATATTGAACAATACAAGAAAAGAACCAGAACGCGGACCATACCCGCCATTTTACGGTAAATCAGGGCAAGTATCAAATCAGTGAATCTTTACACGCCTTTATTCATCAAACTAAAAATTAAATAAGGATTTTATGAAAACTATTTCGGCTTCAGTTATTTTTTTTGTGTTTGTAATGTTTATGTGTTCAAGTAATGCATTTTCACAAGATAAAAAAGCTCCTAATTTTTCGCTTAAAAGTGTTGACGGCAAAACTGTAAAACTTTCTGATTATAAAAATAAAGTTGTACTAATCGATTTTTGGGCAACATGGTGTCCTCCTTGTAGAAAAGGAATTCCGGATTTAATTGAATTGCAAAAAGAATTTAAGAAAGATTTTGTTGTCCTTGGCATTTCGGTTGATTCAGATACAAAAGGCGACGTCCCCTCTTTCATAAAAAATTATGGAATTAATTATCCAATTGTTTATGGCGATGAAAGTACAGCAAAATTATTCGGCGGAGTTTCGGGAATTCCCACTTCTTTTCTTATTGATAGAAAAGGAAACATTGTTGACAAGCATGTCGGATTAGTTCCAAAAGAAACTTTTGTTACTACAATAAAGAGTCTTTTGAAAAAACAATAAAACTCATTTCGTATAAAAGCCCGGCTCGTCTGGGCTTTTATTTTTTAAAGAGATAGAAAAGCAAAGAAAGCAGCAAGCTTAAAAGCAGTGAAGTTGCAATTGGGAAATAAAAAGTAAAATTCTTTCTTTGAATGATAATATCTCCCGGCAGTTTACCGAGAAACGGAATTTTACCAAACGACAAAAGAATAATTCCAACAAGGACAATAATTCCTCCAAACAGTATTAACATTTTTCCAATTTGAGAAATATCGAAATTCATCCTTCCTAACCAAGTTTATTCAATAGTTCGTTGAAATCTGTAGTCGGTAGTTCACACGTAAAATTTTTACAAAGATAAAAAACCGGTTCACCGTTAAGTTCTGTAAGATTTGTCGTGTAATTTGATATTTCATCAAGAGCATTTGAGTCTTCCGAATTTTTATAAATCACAATTTTATTTGGAACAAACTTTTTTCTTAAAACTGAAATTGCTTTACGAACCTTTTCCGCGTGCGGATTTCCAACGATAACTATTTCATAACTTTGTGAAAGCATAAATTCAAGCGCCACCATAAGGAATGGGTGTCCCATTGGTGTAGCTTTAACTTGCTCTTGGAAAGCGCGACTCAAATCCAGAGCTTTGTTTTCATAATCATGGTTCCCGGTGTAGCAAGAAAGTTTTAAGAGATTAAGCATTGTAACCGCGTTACCGGAAGGAATTGCACCATCGTAAATTTCTTTTTGACGGATGATCAGTTCTTCAGCAAAATCTGAAGTAAAGAAAAATCCTCCATACACCTCATCGGCAAAATGTTTGTTGATCACTTTTTGAAATTTTTCAGCTTGCAAAAGATATTTTGCATTAAATGTAGCTTCATACAATTCAAGTAGAGCAAAAATGAGAAATGCGTAATCGTCAAGATTGGCTGTTATCGCAGCATCGTTATCTCTAAACCGATGGAGCAGTAAACCATCTGACATTTGTAAATTATTCAAAATAAATTGTAAAGCAGTTTCAGCGGATCGGACAAATTTTTCTTCTTCAAAAACAGCACCGGCTTTTGCCAAAGCGGCTATCATCAATCCGTTCCAGTCGGTAAGGATTTTATCGTCTTTGTGAGGATGAATTCTTTTATCTCTTTCATCAAAAAGTTTTTTTAATGATTGAGAAACTTTCAAGTTCAGTTCTTCGCTATTGAGTTTATTTTCGATCGCATATTCATCAATACTTTTTAAACGATGAGGAATATTTTCCCCGTGATTTTCACCTTTAAAAGGTTCAAGAAAGTTTCCTTCTTCTTTTAATTGAAAAATATTGATAAGTAAATCAGAATCGTCTCCTACTATCTTTCTAATTTCTTCAGTCCGCCAGAGGTAGAATTTCCCTTCTTCTCCTTCGCTGTCTGCATCTTCCGCAGAAAAGAATCCACCATCAACTGATGTTAATTCACGACTAACATATTCGTAAATTTCATAAACCGTTTGCTTGAATAATTCCTCTCCGGTTACTTGATATGCTTCAGTAAAGGCTAACATCAACATCGCTTGATCGTACAACATTTTTTCAAAATGAGGAACAAGCCAATGCCTATCGGTTGAGTAGCGATGAAAACCAAATCCAATTTGATCATACATACCGCCTTTGCACATTTCGGACAAAGTTTTAGTAACAATTTCGAGCGCTTCATTATTTTTTGTCCGTTGATAATAGCGAAGAAGAAAAAGCAGATTATGCGGAGTTGGAAATTTTGGAGCATTTCCAAACCCACCGAATTGATTATCGAACCGTTCCCGGTATTGTCTAAAAGCTAAATCCATTATCGATGTGGTAAAATCATTTCCAAACCGTGAGTCGCTTGTTAACTGCATTGCATCGGTAATTTGGTTTGCAGAAGTGAGCAAATCTTGTCGTTCGGTTTTCCAAAGCGTTTCAATTTTGGGAAGCAAATCTTTCAATCCCGTTCTTCCATATTTACTTTCTTTCGGAAAATAAGTTCCGGCAAAAAATGGTTTCTTGTCAGGTGTCATCAGAATTGTTAAGGGCCAGCCACCGCTTCCAGTTAACACTTGACACACCGCCATATAAACGGAATCAATATCGGGGCGCTCTTCACGATCAACTTTAATTGAGACAAAAGATTTGTTCATCAGTCCGGCGATTTCTTCATCTTCAAACGATTCCTTTTCCATAACATGGCACCAATGGCATGTTGAATATCCAATTGAAAGGAAAATCGGTTTGTCTTCTTCTTTAGCTTTGTTAAAAGCCTCATCATTCCATGCATGCCATTCTACCGGATTATACGCGTGCTGAAGTAAATATGGACTTTTCTCATTTATTAACTTGTTAGGAATTTTGTTTTCCACAACCAACCTTCGATTAAAATTAGATAAACTTTTATGTTCTTGAATGATATAGTTAAAAATTGAAACGAAATCTTTATATTTTTAAAGTACTGAATGAATTATTTATCATTTCTTTAAAGAAATTTAATGGTTAGACCTAAATGGAACAAACGATTTGTTATAAAAACAATCGTTGTGCTTACAGTTTTTGTTTTGACAATATTTTTTACCGGATTGTCAAATTCTTCAAACTCAATATGCGAAAATATTTTTAAGAATATTCGCGGTGAAGTTATACCAGATACCAACATTGTACTTATTAATATTTCGGGTAGCGATATAGCTCAACTCGGAGGCTGGCCGTTAAAAAGAAGTTACTACGCGTTGCTTATCAATGAATTGAATAAATGCGGAGTTAAGAAAATCGGGATCGAGGTTTTTTTCAGTGGAAGAAACTCAATACAAACGATGTACGATAACTTGCTCATATCGCAAATAAAATCTGCTGACAATGTTATTCTCAGTTCAGTGCCGGGAAATATTTTTTTTAAGAATAACACTTGGCAAACTGAGGCAATAGATTTTCCATCTCTTAAAGAGATTGATCCTTCGCTTAAAACCGGACATCTTGGATTATTAGAAGGAGGAAAAATTCCACTGCGCGTCCACAACGAGAAAGCTTTCGCCGCCCAGGTCGCAGGTTCAAAAAGAACCGATGAAATAAAGGTGAACATAACTTCTTCGTGGAAATATTTTCACCAATATGAATTGCTGGAATTTTTCTCGCTTGTAAAACAAAGCTCTCCTGATTTGCAGCAGCTTCGGGGAAAAATAATTTTAGTTGGTGTTTCCGATGAAAAGTTTACCAAGAAATTGTCATCACCATTTGATGAATTTCTTCCGGGGATTGCCTTCCATGCATTTGCGATTTCAAATTTATTACAAAATAATGTTTACAACGAATCAATACTTCCGATTTCTGTTCTTCTTCATTTCCTCTTTCTCATCCTTTTTATTTTTCTTTTTGAAAAGATAACACGGAAAAGGCAATATATAATCGCCGCAGTTTTTGCTTTTATTTTAATCAGCGAATTTATCTTCTTTAGTTTTTTCAATTTTGAATTTCATTTCGTCTCATTTATTCTACCATTTTTCTCATTAATCATTTTTGAAATCGTCTTAACTATTCTTGAACGTAACTCACTTTTCGAAACAACGATTTCAGAATCCGAAGCCTTAAAACATCTGCTGGCAAAAAAAGAACATGAACTTCTTGAATTGAAAAAGTATTCTGATCCTTCATCAATAAAAGAAAAAGAAAATTTAAAAGAAAAAATCGAATTACTGCAAAGGGAAATCGCCCGTCTGGAAAAACACGAACAAAACGATTTACTCTATACATCCAAAACAGAAGAAAAAGTGAGCGAAAATTTTTACGGAATTCTTTTTCGCTCAAAGATAATGCGTGAAGTAGTTGCATTTATTAAAAAAGCGGCACCGACAAACGAAACCGTTTTGATTTTAGGAGAAAGCGGAACCGGTAAAGAATTGGTCGCAAAAGCGATTCATCAGAATAGCCGACGTAAAGACAACCCGTTCATCGCAGTCAATTGTGGCGCTCTCTCGGAAACACTTTTGGAAAGCGAATTGTTCGGACATGTGAAAGGAGCTTTTACCGGAGCGGCATCAGATAAAATCGGCAGGTTTGAGGCGGCTGATAAAGGGACAATCTTTTTAGATGAAATCGGAGAAACGTCGGAAAATTTCCAAGTGAAATTGCTTCGAGTACTGCAAAGCGGCGAATTTGAAAAAGTCGGCTCCTCAAAAACATTTCGAGTTGATGTGCGAATTATTGCGGCGACCAATAAAAAACTTGACCAAGCGGTAAAGGAGAAAAAATTCCGCGAAGATTTATTTTACAGGCTTAATGTCTTCCCTATTCAATTGCCGCCGCTTCGCGAAAGGAAAGAAGATATTCCTGAAATAGTAGAAGGAATTATAAAACAAAATGGTACGCTTACCGGTATTTCAAAAGCTGCAATGGAAATTTTGTTGCAGCATGATTGGCGCGGCAATGTTCGTGAATTAGAATCTGCGCTTAAACGCGCTTTCGTTTTTGCCAATGCAGAACAGCGAACCGTTATTCAGTTAGCGGATTTACCGGAAGAAATTTTGAAAGAAAAACGGCTACATTATGAAGAACTTGTTTTAGACGCGCTTCGTCAGAAAAAATTCTCTCACTCGGCATTTAGTGAAATTGCCGTTGAGCTTGAAGTTAATAGAACGTTGATCTCAGAAAATTTCCGCGGTTTCTCTTTTAAGCTTTTAGTAAAAAATAATTTTGAACTTGAAGAGACGATAAATGAAATTGCCGCTACAGATGAAGAGAAAGTCTTAGAAAAAGTGAGAGCTAAACTCGATACTTTTTTATCAAACATTCGTGAGGATGCCGTAAGAATAAATTCGAGCGACTTTGAGACAGTAAAGCAGAAATTACAATCGAAGTACAAAAACCTTCCTAAAAAATTTCATCCTTACTTAGATGAAGTGATAAAACATTATCTAACGTAACTAAATTTACCCAAGACGTTGCTTGGGAAAAAAGCTAAAGGGGGCAAGAATATTTCTTTTCACTCGTTACCAGCTATATCCTGAAGGATATAGCTGAACGAAAAAATCATCGTAAACGATGATATCATTTAGCATTCCGCTTTAGCGGAATTTGTTCGTGCAGCACAAACCATTTATGGTTGTGCGGAATTAAAAATGAGTTTCTGTTTGTGAAAGGTGTTTGTCTTTAAGGAGGATAGATGAGTTGAGGTTTGTTTATCATCCTTGGAGAAATTAAAGTGTAATAAAGCAAATGAGCAATTAGATTTTTATGGTTCTTAGCATTCTCTTTTTTTGCTCATTTACAGAAAAAATATTTAATAGTTATATTTCATTTGCATTAAGGAAGATTAGTATGCTATTTCAAAAAACAAAAGTGAGTTTCAGATTTCTAACTTCAGTTGCGATATTATGTTTCATTGTTGGATACACTACCTTTTGCACAACAAACGGATGAAATAATGCTCTTATCGAAAGACCAGACAGACAGAATTACTACCATTCTCCGCAATGATGTCCTGTGGTATTTTAATCTTTTGAGTTCATCCAGTAACCTCAAGAGAAAGCGGTTTCTTGAATCAACAGAGGGTAAGGCTCTTCAGGATTCTCTACTTAGTCTGCGAAATAAGTCTATTTCACAAGTATATGAGATTCAAATAAAAACGAATGCGGGAGACTATGATCTTGAGAAGAAAGGATTCTTCATTACACTTGATAATCATTATTTAGGTTGGGCAAATGCAACTGACCAAGCAATAGAAGAAGAATATAAGAAATACAAGACTGAAGCCAATGTTTTGAAGGGCATCTACTTCCCATCAGTTCCTATCAAGGTTTCAAAGTCGATTTTTGATTCTGCCTTTAAACTCCTTTTCCTCAAGTGTAAAGAGGACATTGCGGAGGGCATTGAGAAAAAAGAGGTAATTTTGCATTTCATCTTTAGTCTCAAGGGAGACAACGAATACTACTCCCACCCAACTGCCAAGAATGTGAAACTCTACTGCGAAGTGGATGGAGAGACTATAATCGAAAGATCATTCAAATGAACCAAAATATATCTTTCTCGCTGCCTGATAACCTTCTTGGGAAGCTATGCACACTGAAGGATCTCAACGATGCAGTAAAGAAAGACCTCATCTTGATAAATGAAATCCGTAATGCCTCGGACATTCAGCATCAAGTTCTCTTTATTAACCTTGTTCGTGTTTTGAAATATTTCGATTCATACCTCTTGCTTGTTCAAAAAGGATACGGCGAGCCAGCCGCTGCCCTCTTACGCTCAATCTATGAAGCTAATATTTGGATGCGCTGGAGTCTTGTTAAGCCTGAAAACGCACAATTATACTTCGATGGTAGCAAAGGAGACGCTCTTAGAATGATAGAAAAACTTCTAAGCAGAAATCTCGCAAAACTCAGTAATGCGCCAGACCCAGAAATCGTCCGTGAGCAACTACGCAACAAGCTAAAGGAATGGCGGCTCCCAAGATGGGATGACATGGCGGTCGAGTGCGGCATGGGTGATATCCACGCTTATGTTTATCCATTTCTTTCTGCGATGTCTCATGGCTCTTGGCTCTTCATTGGTGAGCGCCTATTGGATGACAAGTCTGTCTCACCGTTACCTGACGAGAAGAATATCGAGCCATTTATTCCTATCGCAAACAATATACTTCGTGACTGCTATCTGCTCTGTGATAAATGGATACGAAACAAAAAGCTTCATCCTCTTCCAGACTTTAGGAATCTAATGACATGTTTGGAGTGACAAAATTGGTGCAAACGTAACATAGCCTCTTTTTTAAGTAAAGGGTCTTAACAAAAAAGAGGGGACATGCAAAAGGATAAACCTACAGAGAATAGTTAGTGGTTAGTTGAAGGATTTATCTTTAGAATGATAGATAAGCTGATGTAGAGTTATTTTTCAGCCTTTGATAAATCGAATATAGATATGCCGACACGTGTAATCTATGTTCGTTAACAATAAATTACACCCAACGCAGATAAGAGTTATGCGGTTAACAAAGGTACATATATGTCATATTCAATAAGAGTTTTAAATGAATCTACTGGAAAAGAGGAATTATTTAAAGGTGATAATGTTGATTCGGTTCATAAGGAAATCGCCGAAAGGATACTCATCGCAAAAAAATACTACGATTATCAAGCTGAATTCAAACGCAAGGAGAGAGAAGTAAAAAAAGATTTAGCTATACAAACAACAAAACAAATTGTTACAACCCTTGAGTCAAAAAAACAAATTCTAACAAAGAGTATAAATAGTAGAATTAAATTATGGGAAGTGCTGCAAAGGAGTATTAATATTAATTTTGAAGAACCTCTACCACAACAAAAAGACAAACCTATCGAACCTGAATTTTTTCAAATACCTATCGAACCCGATAAGTCTGATGAAAAATATATTCTTAAAAAATTGTTTCGGGATAATATCTTTAAAACGAAGTATCTTCATAAAAAATTAGAAACACAAAAAATATTTGAAGATGATTTAAATAATTGGGAAAAATTAAAAATAGAACTCGAAGGAAAAAACCAGGAATTAAAACAAGCGTATGGCGACAACCTTTATGAAATTTTATTAGAGTATGAAGCCGCCATAAATGATTGGGAAATAAGAAAGAATCAATATGAAGAAAATCAAAAGAGAGCATTAGAAACAATTAATAAATTAAGAATTGAGTATCTTGACAAAGAAGTACAAGCTGTAGAAACTTATAATTATGAATTATTAAAAATTGCATCAGATAATAGAGATTATTATCCATTCGAATGTGAAGTGATATATGGTTCTTCTAACAAGATGTTGGCGGTTGAATATCTATTACCCAGCATTGATTCTATCTCATCAGTCTGTGAAGTGAGATATATAACGGCAAAAGACACATTTGAAGAAAAACATTTGAATAAAAAAGAGTTTACTTCTTTATACGATGAGTCAATTTATCAATTAACATTAAGTGTTATCAATGAAATATTTAAATATGATGAATCATCTTCAATTGATTCAATTATTTTCAATGGTTATGTAAACACAATTGATAAATCAACTGGAGAAGATATTCGGCCGTATATTGTGTCTCTTTTTGTATCGAAATCTGAGTTCAATAAAATTAATCTAAACCAAGTTGATGTTAAACAGTGTTTTAAAAATTTAAAAGGTGTAAGTGCTGTAGAATTAGCTTCACAAACTGCAATTGCTCCCGTTATCATAATTGATAAAAATGATAAAAGATTTATTGAAGGTAAAGATATTGTTAATAGCATTGATGATTCGATAAATATTGCAGCAATGGATTGGGAAGATTTTGAACACTTAGTAAGAGAGTTATTTGAAAAGGAATTTTCAAAAAATGGTGGCGAAGTAAAAGTTACACGTGCAAGTCGTGATGGTGGTGTTGATGCAATTGCTTTTGACCCTGACCCAATTCGTGGAGGGAAAATAGTTATTCAAGCTAAAAGATATACTAATACTGTTGGAGTTGCTGCTGTTAGAGATTTATATGGGACATTACTTAATGAAGGGGCAACAAAAGGTATTTTAGTTACAACATCTGATTATGGTTCAGATGCATACAATTTTGCAAAAGGGAAGCCAATAACTTTATTAAATGGTTCAAATTTACTTTATTTATTAGAGCAACACGGGCATAAAGCAAAAATAGATATAAATGAAGCAAAGAAAATATTAGGCGAAAAAGAAAGATAGTCAGCAATTTATTTATCCTCTCCGAGGATGTTTGTTGTGTGTTTCTTTTCTTCTACAATAATAGAACATCTACGCTGTTCCGCTAATGATGACTTGTAGAAGAATTTATTTTTATCAAATGAGAGCAGATGGATTTATTCAAACAAAAAAGATGTTGTTGTTGAGGTAAAGAACGAATGAAAACTTACCATAGGTTTCCAAAATGCTGTTGATAATTTCTAAGGATATGAATATATTAGAATTGCATGAAATGATAAACATTAATTTTTATAAGCCTCGCGCTTAAAGGTGCTTTATGTCCAAAACAATTACCCTTCGGTTAAGCGAAGAAAACTACAAAGTATATAGAAAATTAGCAGACAGAGATAATAGACCGGTTTCTAATTTTATTGAAACCGCTGTTAACCGATTCATCGAACATAATAGTTATGTAGATGAGTTCGAGATGGATGAAATACGAAATAACACGGAACTTAATAAAAGTCTGAAACGTGGTTTATCTGATATGAAATTGAAAAAGGGGCGAATGGTTGCTTAACTATAAAATCTTTGAGACAAATGAGTTTCTGAAGAGAATTGAGAAAGTAGCCGATCGAGAAAAATCCTTCATAGAGAAAAAACTTCTGCAATATATCTATCCCCAATTAAGAGATGAACCACATTACGGGAACAATATTAAAAAATTGGTGAACTACAAACCCGAAACCTGGAGGTATAGAATTGGCAAATACCGTTTATTCTACCTAATTGATGAGCGCGAAAAAACCATTTTCATCTTATCAATTGATTTAAGAAAAGACGCTTATTAAGTCACCTTACGCAGAAAAGCATTTTGAATTGCCACGACCTTCAGGTCGTGGGATAATAAGCAAAAAAAAGCAAAATGGCTTTAGCCAAAATAACTGCTAAAATTGGGCTAAAGCCCAGTTCTTCTTGTTGATTTGATCCCCGACATAAATGTCGGGGCAATTCAATTTAAGTTATGCGTAACGCGAGTTATTAAATATTTTTTCTCTTCAATAAAAATTTACAAGTCCGGTATTGTAGTTCTATACGCTCTTGCCAGTGTGAAGTAAATTCAACAGGATAAAAAATTATGAATAGAAAAATAGAACCCATCCATCCCGGAGAAATATTACTTGAAGAATATTTAGTCCCGATGGAAATCAGTCAATATCGTTTAGCGATAGATATTAATGTCCCGGGACGAAGAATAAATGAGATCGTCCTTGGCAAAAGAGCAATTACTGCGGATACTGCATTACGGCTATCAGCGTATTTTGGGTTGTCAGAAAATTTTTGGCTTAACTTGCAGATGAAATATAATTTGGAAGTTGAAAAAGATAAATTAAAAGATAGACTTAAAAAAGAAGTAAAAAGATACGCCAAAGTTAGTTAGTAGTGTGCATTACCGGCAGTTCAACCCGTCCGCGATGTAACCTTATCCTTTTAGCTTTCACCTCTTTCTCTGTTAAGGAGTGGTTCTTGAAAACCGCGGGCAAATGTTTTTATCAGCTTATGAGTGAATTGAACTTATTTTATTTCCCTTCCGGTTTTAAAATGATTCCTTTATTCTGCTGTCCGTTCATTTTAACAACGATTGGTTTTTCAAAATGAAGATGCCGTGTAAATTCTAATTCTTCAGCCGGTTTTTGTGCGGTAAGCCAATCCCAGTCAACAAAATCAGTATTCTTATAAGAGTTTACTGTAAAATATCCAACGCGAAACGAAGTAATATTTTGAAAGAAATGTGAACCTTGCGAAGGCGTTACGCTTAAATCTTTGAATCCAGATTCCACAATAACCGCCGCACCGGAGATTTGATCCCACGTAACCGGAATACCAAGCCACGGATCAAGTGTTCCCCATCTGCCAACACCAATTAAAATGTACTGCCTTTTCTGCGCAATCAATTTTGTGTTTAACTGACTAACCTCATTTGCGGTTTCTCTACTTTTTGCGCGATCAAACTTATGGAAATCAACGGCAACAACGTCATGGATTTCATTTATCGTTCCATTGCCGAGTACCTGCTCACTTATACAAATAAGGTCTTCGCTATTAAATTTTCCGAAATGGATTTCTTCAACTTCGCGCGTGAGTACAAGCGGACGCATTTGCAGCATGCCGAATTCTTTTGGTTTTCCTTTCGGCGTACTCATGTTCACTGCGAATTCAATTTCTATCGGAGTACCCATTCCCCAGCTTCCGGTTGCAAGTAATAAATCCAGAATCTCCGGTAACGGGAAAATTTTATTTTTGAGAACAGGCGCAAACGTAATCACCCGTTTCCCTTTACGGGAAATTCCATCATGCACTGAATCATTTTCCGGTGAATAGGTTGAGCCAACAAAACCAAGTGAACCATCATCTTCTGCATCGCTCAGATCATATTTCTTCACGAGTGTATCATGTGTTTCCACTGTTGCATGATCTACTTTTCCCTTAAGATCAAGTGCATAAAAATCTTGTTGTGAACTTTTAACCGTTTCTTGAACAGAAAAAAATTGAAGAAGATGTTTTGGATATTTTGGACAAAAGCGAACCGAGTTCCCGCCATCAACAACTGTTTTTCCAAGTCCTAATGCAGCCATTGCAATTCCGTCTTGCGATTTTTGCGGGGCAACCGGATAAAAATTATATGATTTTGCAACGCCGGCAAAATCGGGATAAAATTTTTCGTTCCGCGAAGTGCCGATTAATTTTTGAATGACCACCGCCATCTTTTCTTCTTCCAAACGATATTGCGTAGCTTTCATATAATTTTTCGCCGCTTTGAAAAAAGTTGAAGCATACACACACTTGATGCTTTGCAAAAGTTCATCAAGCCGTTGCTTGCTATCCTCCACGCTGTTTGGAATCATATACGTTTGATAGACGCCGGCGAACGGTTGAAATTGCGAGTCTTCCAAAAGACTTGATGAGCGAACAGCAAGCGGTTTATTTACAATCTCTAAAAATTCTTTTAATTGTTTGAGTACTTCTTCCGGGAAATATTTTGCGTCTAAAAATATTTTCATTAAATCTATATCATCCACGGTGCTAAGTGCGATGTTGGTCAATTTATTTTCTTCCATAAATTGATCGAACACATCCGTACCAAGAACCACTGCCGACGGAACATAAATACGAACATCATCAAAGCGGTTGGCAATATCATAATTGGTAATCAACATATTCACGAATCCGAGTCCGCGCGCTTTACCGCCAAGCGAGCCGCCGCCGATTCTCGCAAAACTGTTTTCAGGATCGAAAGTATCTTTTGAAAAATCCGTAATAATTCCCTTTTGCCGAATTTCCAAAAAGAGATTAATTGAATTAATAAGATCAAGCCGTAACTCCTCAACCGAAGCAAAATCAGTAACTTTTCTTGGGCGAAGCCGATGCGCCAGCCAAAATTCGGTTCGCGCTTTCATCCAATTTGAAAAGTGATTTCTTTCCGCGTGAAATTTTATACTGTCTTCAGGTACAATCTTCAGCATCTCGGCAAGAGCTATTAAATTATTTGCTCTTCCGACTTGTTTCCCTTCCGGAATACGAAAAATAAAATCACCGAATCCAAAATTATTTATCATAAATTCACTCACTTCGTGCAGCAAACGCGGTGAACCCTTTAAAACAAAAGAGGCTCCAATTTGAGTTGCGATCTTTTCATAGTCATCATTGCTTGATTGAAGAAGAATTGGAATGTCACTGTGCAAAGCTAAAACGTTTTTGGCAAATTTAATTCCCGCTTCAGCATCCTTTTCACCGCCATAGCGGAAATTAATATCCGTAATAATCCCCAATATATATTCGCGGTATTTTTCAAAATTATCCCAGGCTTCTTCATAGGTTGAACAAAGTAAAATTTTCGGACGCGCCCGCATTCTTAAAAACTTGTGGGTTAAATTAATTCCCTCTGAAATCAGTCTTTGCGATTGTTTAAAAATCTCCGCATATATTAAAGGCAAATACGACGAATAAAACTTTACATTATCTTCCACAAGAATGATAACCTGAACGCCGGCTAATGCGGTGTCGTTGGCAACATTCATTTTATCTTCAACATATTTAATAATTCCAATAAGGATGCGGTAATCACCTTGCCAGATAAAAATGCGTTCGAAAATGGAGGTATCATAATTTGTAGTTAAATCTTTCCGCTCTTGATTATCATAGGCAAGAATAATGATAGGCGTATCAATGCCGTTTTGCCTGATCATTTCAGCAAGTTTTGTTACGTGCATATCCTCAACATGCAGAGTAGTAATAATTAAATCGTAGTGATTTTCCGAAGCAAGTTCAATCGCCTCGCCTCCAGTTGAAACATGGGTAATTTCAGGCGCATGACTTAAATTGAAAACTTGATATTCCTGGCGGATTAAATCATATAAACGGCCATCTTCTTCAAACAAATAAAAGTCGTACAAACTTGATACGAGCAAAATATCGCGTACTTTAAAACGCATGACTTTTTGAAAATTTTTAATCCGATTTCCGAAAAGTTCATTGGAGCTTAAATGAGTTAGTTTATTCATAGGTATTACTTATTTTTCTAAAGAGAATTTCACTTACAAAATAAGAAGTTTTTTTGAAAAGGAAGAACGAAGTTTTCTATTAAAAATCAAAAAGATTATTTTTATCCTAAAAAGAAATAGATTTATGAAAGAATTTTGGAACGAACGATATTCTGACGATAAATTCATTTTCGGAACCAAACCGAACGAGTTTTTAAAATCGCAACTTGATACTCTACCAAGCGGGAAGCTGCTTCTTTTCGGCGAAGGAGAAGGTAGAAATGCCGTTTATGCTGCATCAAAAGGCTGGGACATCCTTGCTTTAGACTGGAGTGAAACGGCTAAAGAAAAAGCGCTCGCCTTTGCCAGACAAAATAATGTTCTCATAAGATATGAAGTTGGAAATTTTTTTGATATTCCGGTTGAACCAAATTCATTTGATGCAGCTGCGTTAATTTATATTCATTTGGAGGAAGAGACGCGGGAACGGCTTCATCAAAAAGCAATTGACTCTCTGAAACCGGGCGGTACAATAATTTTTGAAGCGTTTGATCAAGAACAATTGGGTAAAACTTCCGGCGGTCCGCAAAATATCGATCTGCTTTATTCATTAGAAAATATCGTAAATGATTTTCAAGATTTGGATTTTAAATATTTCGCCAAAGAAACTCTTCAACTTGATGAAGGAGAAGGACACAAGGGAGAAGCTTTTATTATTCGATTTGCCGGAACAAAAAAGCAATGAAAAAAGTTTTGTTCCTCACTTATTATTGGCCTCCTTCGGGTAAAGCATCACTTCATTTTCCGCTTCAATTAATAAAACATTTAAATGAATTTGGCTGGCAATCAACAGTGGCAACAGTAGCGGAAGAAACTTTTACACAAAAAGATGATTCTTTGATTGCGGAAATTCCTCCCGAAATAAAAGTACATAAAATAAAAAGTTTTGAACCGTTTAATCTTTACAGAAAATTTATTGGCAAAAGCGAAGCAGAACCACTTATTGCTTCTGAGACAATTTCTAAAGAGAAAAAAAATCTCTCACACCGAATTTCAATTTGGGTTAGGATGAATCTTTTTATTCCCGATGCGCGTATAGGTTGGTATCCTTTCGCAGTAAAATTTCTTAAAAAACTTTTGAACCATGAAAAGTTCGATGCTATCATAACCGTTGGTCCACCGCACTCCACGCATCTTATCGGTTTACGATTGAGCAAACTTTTCCATATTCCGCATATACCAATATTCATCGATCCATGGGTTGATATCGTTTATTATAAAGATTTTAGAAGAAGCGCATTAACTGTGGGAATAGATAAGTATTTTGAAAAGCGCGTTTTGAAAAATGCAAGTCATATCATTTTTGTTACAAAATCTATGCGTGCCGATTTTGTTGAAAAATATCCTTTTGCCCTTAACAAATCAACAGTGCTGTATTGGGGATACAACGAAGAAAATTTCAGTGAGATCCCAGATAAAGATAAATTCTCAACTGATAAAATATTATTACATGCAGGAAATATTTTTGATTATCAAAATCCAAAACGTTTTTGGGAATATTTGAAAGAAAAAATATCACAGGGGGATCGGATAAAATTGCAATTCGTTGGAACAGTAAGTCCCGAGATTCGAGAATCACTCATTAAAAACGGTCTGGAAAAAGTCACAGAGTATCTGGGATTTTTACCTTATCAGGAAGTAATCCGCAAATTGTGTGAAGCCGATTATCTCCTGGTGTGTACAACCGAGAAAAGACACGTTCCCGGGAAGCTATTTGAATATTTGCGGTCGCAGAAACCGATTCTTTGTTTCGGTGATGAAAATCCGGAAGTTGAAGAGTTAATTAAAAACTGTAACGCGGGAATATTTTTATCTTATCAAGACAGTGGTGAAGAATTTTTTAAAAATATCAAATCTTTTTCAACCGATTTAGCATTCGCAAAAAGTTTCGACAGGAAAAAAGCCGCGTTAAAACTCGCTGAAATCCTAAATACCCTTAGAGTATGAATTCTTGAGACTAATTCCGCCCTAATTTTATAGGGGTTTGCGGGAACCACAAAAAAAAATAATTTAAAATAGTTGTTTCATTTGATTGAAAATATTTTTAATTTTCTATTGAAATAACTTTTTACTAACATTACAAGAGGTATTCTATTATGGCAGAAACAAAATCACTAACAAAGTCTCAAGTTCTTGATCACCTTTCCAAGAAGACCGGGACCACTAAAAAGTTAGCCGGTCAGTTCTTAGATGAATTGGTAGCTCTCTCCTATAAAGAAGCTAAAAAGCAATTCGTCCTTCCGGGTCTTGGCAAATTAGTCGTTGCAGCTCGTAAGAAAAGAATGGGAAGAAACCCACAGACAGGTGAATCTATTGTAATTCCTGCAAGGAAAGTATTAAAGTTCAAGATTGCTAAACAAGCTAAAGACGCTGTGTTAGGCAAGAAATAAACTGCTCCTCTTGCGAGAGTTAGTAAAAGGCATACTATTCATGGTATGCCTTTTCGTTTTTAAATTACACTTCTAAACGGGATTTAATTTTCATTTCGATTTGTTTATAAACTTCGAGCGGAACCTTTTGTAACAGCATTGCAATAATAATGTTTGCGTTGGTAAGGTGATGAAAAAATCCTATAGTAGTTTTCCCTCCTTTAATTTGCATTAATCCTTTTGACTTTCCATAAAAAATTCCTCCTTCAAGTTTTGTCATTTCTGAAAAATGAAGGACTATTTTTTTGTCTCTGCTAAAAAATTGACTGCATATAATTTTATCTTCATCAATTTCTATTTGGAACGGAAGGATTTGGTAGAGTCGAAAATATAATTTATTTACATAAAAGATTACAGCTGAAAAGACAAACAGATAAATAGATTGTCCTACCTCATAACGGAAGGACACAATCGCGGGAAACATATAGAGGAAGAGAATCGGGGTTATCAGTAAATTTCCGTATCGATAGATAAATCGGTAAAACGGTTTGTAAGTAAAGCGGAGCATTGTTAAAACTTATTTATCGCTTCAACAACTTTGTAAATATCATCTTCTGTATGATGAAATGAAATTGGCAAACTAAGTGTAGTAGCATGAATTTCTTCCGAGATCGGAAAATCTTTTTCGGTAATGATTCCTTCCATTGCCTTTTGTTTGTGCGGTGGAACAGGGTAATGGATTTCCGTTTTAATTTCATTCTTCAACAAATAATTTTTCAACTCATCACGTTTTGGGTGACGAATATTGAAGATGTGAAAGACATCAAAAACATTTTCGTCAACAACCGGTTTGATATAATCTTCTTTCAAATTATCGAAGTAAATTTTTGCAAGTTTTCGTTTATGAGAATTTATTTCGTTGAGATGTTTAAGTTTAATCGAAAGGAACCCGGCTTGCATTTCATGCAAACGCGAATTGTACCCAACAATTTCATTATAATATTTTATATCCGAACCATAGTTCCTCAATCGTTTAATTGATTGAGCTAGCACAGCAGCATCAGTTAATACGGCACCGGCATCACCAAGCGCACCTAAGTTTTTGGTAGGATAAAAACTAAAAGCACCAAACTCTCCGAATGTCCCGGTAAGTTTTTCATAATATTTTGCTCCGTGCGATTGCGCGCAATCCTCAATGAGTGACAGATGATATTTCTCTTTTATAGCCAAAATCGGAGTCATATCACATGGCTTGCCGTAAAGATGTACAATCATTATCGCTTTGGTTTTTGCGGTTATTTTTTCTTCAACCTTTTTCGGATCAATATTGTAAGTTTTAATGTCGGGTTCAACTAAAACCGGCTTTAATCCGCAATGTAAAATTGATAAGATTGTAGCAATGTAGGTATTCGAGGGAACAATAATTTCGGAATCTTTTTCATAATTGAAAGCTTTTAACGAAAGGATTAACGCATCCAATCCCGACGTTACACCGATACAATTTTTTGATTGATGATACGCAGCAAATTCTTCTTCAAATTGTTTTACATTCTTTCCTAAAATATACCAGCCGGAGTTTAATGTTTTTTCAAATGACCTTTTATATTCCTCGAAAAAAGGTTTATTAAGTTCACCAAGATTTTCGTAATCTATCATTGATAAGCCTCGTAGATATAATCTGCCTGATCAAATTTAGTTGATGCAAAGACGAGCATTACTGCATCGGGAGTAAAATGGTGCATGGTGTGCCAATCTTTAGTTTCAAGAATTAAACACTTACTCGGATGGTCCAAACAAAAATCTTCTTTCTTTTCACTGTCATTATTAGAAACAACACAGCTTCCATGGATACAGATTGCTGCCTGCACCGTTGTTTTGTGTCTGTGCCCACCGCGCACGGAATCATCAACTCCATAAATATAAAAAACACGTTTTACATCAAAAGGAATTTGCTCTTCAATAACTGTCAAATTCCCCCGTTTATCGGAATGCGTTTTTAAATTGATAAGATAAGCCATGTTAAGTTCCGAGATATTTTAATTTGTCAAATATATTGTACGTTCTTTTTAAATGCCGGTAAATATAAAGTAACGGAGTCTTCCACAATAATGGTTTTTTGCCGGAACCGTGCGGATCAAAGCTATCATCAATTTTGCGGATAACATTTTTTGCTTTTTCTAATTGATGAATATATGGTTTATAAAAATAATTATGAACTTCGGGAGAAAGATACCTTCTGCCAAGTTCAATTTCACCGTTAGTAAAAAAAAGTAAATAATGAAAATGATAAAAGATAACTTCAAACTCTCTCAATGAAGTTTTTTTTCTCCCGATATATTTTTCATCCCGCATAAAAAAATCATATTGCTGAACATTCCAACCCGCAAGACCTCCGCCGAGATGCTCCATTACATGCACACCTTCAAAGCGTTCCGTCCAATCTTCCAAATAAAGTTGGTCACCAAATTTACCATCTTCGTAATAAGCAAAACACCATTCCAGACAGCATTCGCGCCACCAGCGCAAAGCTTTTAAACCGCGTTCATCATTTTTAAAAGTTATAAACTGGACACAGTATTTTCCACTTTTCTTAAAATCCGATTTAATAAATTCCGGGGAATATCTATGTTCAGTTAATAAAATTGAATTATCTCCAAGCTCATCAAAGATTGGTTTTGGCGAAGAATAAAAAAACAAATCGGCATCAAGATAGGTGCAGTCCTCAACTTTATATTTTTCAAGAACGAATAAAATAGTTGATGAAGTTGCGGTCCAACAATATTCACCGATAGAACGAGTTGGTTTAATTTTTAGAAGTTCTTCGTCCTCAAATTCTTTTAGAGAAATGATCGTGGCTTTTTTAAGATTCAGTTTGGTCAAGACAGAGTAGCATTTATCATTAAATGCGAAAACATAAACATGGAAATCCTCGCAATTTTTTTCGAGTGAATTGTAGAGTGCCAATCCGCGTGAAATATAGTGAGTATCAAAGAGCGTGCAGAAGTTATACATTTATTATTCTAGGTGAAAGAGTTTTTTTAATTTAATGATAATCGCAGGAAAAAATTTCAGTTTAAAGACATTTGATAAAATTTTTAATCTGGAATTTGCAGCAAGTTCACTAAAAATCGGGTCTTCAAAAAGTTCTTTTGCTTTCAAAGCAAGATGATAAGAAAATCCATGCTGCTTCATAACCGAGCTGAATATCCACCCGAGCAAATATTCTCTTTTTGAAAACGAACCGTTAAAAGTATTTAAATACGTTAACTCTCCCCAGCAAGGAGAAGATTTTATTGATTCCGCAATTAACTTTTTCATCAGTTTATTTTGACAAATTGAATGTAATTCATCCGGTGAAATTCTTTGCGATCCTTTAACTTTCATATCGGCAAGCCAGAAGTTGTTATTGTTCATAACATCAAAAACTTTATATAATTTGTCTTCTCCAAGATAGGCGTTAATAATTCCCGGTTCAAATTCCGCGGCTAAACATTTGTTTCTTATTGCTTCATCAATATTTAAAAACAATCTTAAGTCTGTTCCCTGTGAATCTGTTTTGAACCAATCAACCTTTTTGATATTTAATTCCGTTAAAACCGAAGAAAGACTACGGGTTTTTAATTTCACTTTTTTATCGACATTAAATTTATCTGCGAAAGACCAAATATTTAGCGCTTGATTATCAGGAGGAAGCACACTCGAACAAAAAGGCGATGCCGTGAGAAAAAAATCAGTTTGGTTTGAATCGGTATCGGTAACTATACAATTAAAAATATATAACTTTTTATACCCGTCGTTCTCTTTAGTAACATAACCAAACTCGCGTTCATCAGCATCAAAAGCGAGACAGATAGAATATTTTGCAAAGACTTTCCATTTTCGATCGATAGCCCCTGAGGCGCCAATATCAATAAGAACTGGAGGTTCATCAATGAATTCTTTGCGTGATAATATTTTATCGATTAGATTAGTCATTCTTACCCAACATAAAAATTCCGAGTATTTGAAAAAGATTAGGTTTTTGTTCGAGTAAATAATTCTTAAAAATGTTTTTGTGTCCTTCTACATATCGTTTGAGAATCTTCAAACCGCCCACATCTTCCATTAATTCATAAAAATCTTTGATAGAGAGTTGATGAATATGCCCGGTAGAATACCACTTATATCCAAATAACATTGGTTCGGGCATTCTTCCTTTCAACAGAAGATCAATGCGATTTTTATAATGCCCAAAATTTGGAAATGAAACAATTTGATATTTTGCGATGCGTTTCATTTCAGAAAGAAGTTTTTCCGGGTACATCACCATTTGAATAGTAACATTACAAATTGCATAATCGAACGCATTATCCTCAAATGGAAGTTGTTGATCAATACTTCCTTTTTGAACCTCAAGATTCTTTTTCTTACATATAGCAATTCCGGAATCAGAAAGTTCAATCCCTTTTCCGTAAATATTTTTTTCTTTTATTAATTTTTCAAGAAGAGTTCCGTTGCCGCATGCTAAATCAATTACGGATGTGTTTGGTTTAATCCAATTGGCTATTACATCGTATTCTTTCCGTTCGACGGTTTCGAAACCGGAATAGTTGTAATTGCGGTTATCATTGTGGTTGGGGTTGTCTAATAAATCAACTTGCATTGGAATTACTTTTTCGAATAATCTTTGATACGTTCTTTTGCAATAGTGTCCCAGCTAAAATTTTGGACTACATTTTCAATGCTTTTCATACTCATTTTTTTTCTTGCTTGTATATCCTTTAAGGAAGAGATTTTATCAGCCAAATCATTTATATCACCTTCATGAAAGAGTAATCCGTTCCCTTTTACACGCTCTAACACTTTGATTTTATCGCTTAAGATAAGCGGCAGCCCACATGCAGCAGCATCAAGTTGACTCGTCGATTCTTCCCGCGGCCAAACTCCTATATCCGAGGCACGATAGAATTTTGGCAGCTCATTAACGGTAACAAAAGGATGGACAACGCATCCGCTTTTGGAAGAGAGTTGTGCTTTTTCTTCATCCGTACCATTCCCAATGAACAATCCTTTAAATGAAGAATCTCTCGATTGCAATAATTGTATTGCTTCCGCCAAAACATTTGGACTTTTACCCGGAGAAAATCTTCCCGTATAAATTGAAACAACATCGTCTTCGTGAAAACCTAATTTTTGACGAAGTTTAATTCGCTCTTCTTTTTCTACTTCACTTTCAATCGGTTTAAATAAATCGGTGTTTACTCCGAGAGACTGGATAATCATTTTTTCTTTAGGAACTCGATAAAATGTGGCTGCAATGTCGGCAACATCTTCCGCAATCGGGAAGCATTTACTCGTTATTTCATTGATTAATTTAATTGTGGGGCGAAACTTATTCGCTTTTTTCATTAAATATGTTTTGAAGTTATACTTTCCGTTAACTTGCAAAACAGAAGCATGTACATGAGATTCAGTGAAGAATTTTACGTCATTGTTTTTAACAAATTTTGCCGCTTCGTAAGTTGAGAATTCATCAATATTAAAAACTTGAATAATATCCGGCTTGAGTTTTTTTAGATACTCATCTAATCCAATTAAGTGAATTCCAAAAAATCCAAAAGGATTCAACAAACTTTTCTTCACTTCATTAAATGGAAGCCGGTGAAGTGTGAAGCCGTCGATCAACTTTATCCCTTCAGGAACAATTGCCGGTCCAAGATGTTCTTTATAAGTTTTTTCATAATTCGGAGAGTTATAATAAACTTGTGCAGTAGAGGTTATAACATGTACATCATTACCAAGTTTTGCCATTGCGCGCGGCAAAAAGTTTTCGGCATACCCCATGTTTTCGGAGAACCAGCTGCTGATTATAACTATTTTCATTTTCTTCTAAATTCCATCATCAGATTAAATCCCCATTTCGACATAAACTCTTTTACCACGCACCGGATAGACGGTATTTGATGCTTCATGTATAAAATTTCCGCGGTTAAAAAGCATTGAATATTTTCCATCGGGAGTTGCTAATATTTTTTCCAGAAGCTTAATTTCATTTTCTGTAAGAGAAGAATTTACACTTGGCAATTGCGAATCGGGAATCCTTTTCCATTCAGAAAGTTTTTTTATCTCGCTGTTTTTTCTTCTGTGTTCAATACATTTAAATTTGTCTTCCCATAAAACCCAAGCATTAAAAAGGTCTTGCCGCTCCCAAAAATATTTTTGCCAAGGATGAAATCTTTTACGCCACCATAATTTTATTACCGGAGAAGATTCAAAAAATGCTTCTCTTTCACGGTCAGAATATTCAAAAAAGTATAAAATGTTTTCAAAAGAAACAACTTGCCATTTATGCATGTAACCGGTTCCAACAAGAATATCTTTTCCATAAGCTGGGGTTTCAAGGTATCCTTTGTGCGCAATTCTTTGCAATTCACAACAAGCATTTTTAGGATTATTCACATGCTCAAGAACGTGAGAACATAGAGCGAAATCAATCGTCTTTGTCAATATTGGAATTCGCTCAACAGAACAAACAATTACCGGGCGGTCTTCTTTTATATTTCCACTACGGTGAAAATTATCATCCGGAGAAAAATCAGCAAGTACGTTTGCCCTCTCAATCGGATTATTTCCGCTTCCAATATCTAAAACAATATCATCTGATCGAACTGTTTCCTTAATTAATCCTTTTTGATAATCCCATGCTGTGAGATTACGATAGGGATTGAAAGTTGTAATGGATAAAATTCTTTGTCGAATTCCGAAAAATATCTGTTTCGCTGTCAACTTTTTTTTCATGCCCGTTATTTCTTCTTTGCAAGTAGTGTCATAGAGAAATGTTTTAAAAAGGGGAACAGCCCATAATATCGGTCAACCTCCCATTCGTGCGGCATTAATAGAGCTATAGCTTCAGCATAATACTTCGTTTCAACATTGTCAAAGACAAGATATCCCCCTCTTTTAATTTTAGAAATAGCATGCTTACAACAAGAAGGACGGGCTCTGCCATCAATAGAAACTACATCAAAATATGCATCGGGAAATTGCTCAATACTTTTTACATATTTTTCATAATTTTTACCGATAGATTCTTTGTCGTCAGAAATATAATCATTCGGATCCGCGATATTTTTTTTATGAAATTCCGAATCGTTTTCCGGTTCAAATAATTTATAATCGATATTCTTCAATTTCAATTCTTGTAAATATAAATTTACTTTCTCAAACCAGAGTTTATTATGTTCAATAGAAACAACCTTTTCTACTCTTTTTGCAAAAAATAAAGTAGAACCACCTGAACCATATTCAAAAACTTTCATGTTGGGCTTTAAATAAAGTTCTAAAAACTTAATAACTGTAAATGAAATCCATGGAGAAGCATCTATAAGTGAATTATGTGATGGATTAAGCGATTTCCACCATAAAGGGAAATTCACAAGAGTTTCTTTAAAACTAAAATATTGTGGAAAATAAATCAAAGAATTAAGAGTTTCTTTAAGAAATAATACAATTCTTTTAATAGAGGTAATCATGATTATTCTAATACCGTTTTTTTCTTTATTAAATGTGTTACAATAAAGTAATATGCAATGAGATAACCAAAATTAATTAAAAACGATGAAAAAGCTGCACCATACAATCCATATTGAGGAATTAACAATAAATTTAAAACGATACTTGCCACGGCAAGTGGTACACCAATAAACAGTGCAATAAAAGTCTTTTCAAAGAAAATGATATAATTACTGTACAAAGGAGTTATTGCAGAGAATATTTGCGTTAGTAGTAAAATTGGTAAAAGATATAATACTTTACCATACTTCATATCAATGATCTGGAAGACAAGGAGCAGCTTAAAAGTTAGAATGATCAACAGCGATAAAAGGAAAAAGAAAACCGCAGCTTTTATGATAACACTAAAAGTTTTTTCTTTGTTTACTTGTAGATTTTTCTCTTTAAAAAAATGCGGGAGCCAAATATTCTGAAATGTCATAAACATCATCGGAATAATACCGGCAAGAACAAATCCAAGATTATAAACCGCCAAATCTTTAAAGTTGCCGTATTTTTCAATAAAAAATCTATCGCTATAATTTAACACAAGTCCCAACACCGCTGAGAGCATTACCGGCATCGCTAACGTTAAAGATTTTTTTGCCAACTCTTTGTTGAACTTTCTCCTCATCGCTTTAATATAAAATGGCATAAAAACAAATAGAAAACTCAATTCCAACAAGTAAGTAAACTTCAACCTTATCATAACCGAATCGGCTTTATAGAAATACAAAAGAGAAATCACAATTCCGTTTACAAAAATTAACCGAAGAAGATTATAAAGTTGAACATGTTTTATGCTTTGACTTGTAAGAAAGTAATTGAAGAGCATAAACGAATAAACTGAAACGGTAATTGCCAGAAAGATAGAATTTCTGTAGCTACTGTAATCAATCTTATTTTTAAAAAGAATTGAGACAATATGATAATCAAGACCCGAAAAGAACGTAGCAATTAAACATACCGAGAGAAAAGATAAGAGCATTACATTTATCGTAAAAAGCAGACTCCCCCGCTCTTCTTCACCTTGAAAGTCCTGATACAATTTGCTTTGGGCGACATATAATCCAAAATTCATTACTAAAGAAAAGCTCGAGATTATTGCGAGCAGGTAAGTATAAAGTCCGAAAGCTTCTTGTGTCATCAACCTTAAATAGACCGGGAGCAAAATAAAACTTGAAAGTTTAACTAAAATATCAACGCTAAAAACCTTCGCATAATTTTTTATAAGAATATTCTTTTTGTATCTCTCAATTACTTGAAACATTTATTGTTTGTCTCTTTTCATCATCACGAAATGCTTTTCATTTTTTTCTTTTTCAATACTTCAACTACTATCGTGATTAATAAGCCAAGAACCACGAGCGAGCTAAATGAAAAAGAAAGATATTTTGAAATGACAAAACTCTTGGGTGTATAACGGAATTCGATCTGGTGAATTCCTTTGGGAACAATTATTCCCATAAGCGCATGATCAACACGGAAAATTTTTGTTTCGGATTTATCAACAACCGCATGCCAACCTTTAGGCATATAGGTTGAACTGAAGATTAAAAAATTACTGCCGGAAGCGTTTACTTTTAAAGTGATGTTTTCATCTTGATATTTTTCAACAGAAATTGAAGCCGTCGAATCGGGAGTCTGCACCTCAACTTTTTCATCTTGAACAAATGCTACTTCTTTCGGATCAAATGAATCTGATTTCATCGCACGCAAAACTTCAAGCGCTGGTTTTTGTTCAACTTTGTTGGCAAGAAAGAATCGCGGTAAAGCATTATCGTTTCTATAAACAAATTCTTTTCCGGCACCACCAACTAAAACTAATCCCGGGAATTGTACCTGCTGTTCCATAATAATATATTTCACATTAGTCAAACGCCAAAGCGTTTGGTTTACCGGTCCTACAACATCCATCAAATCTTGAAATGCTCTTGGCTTTATCCCGGAGTAGCCGTAAAAATCTTCAATCAAGAAATAAGCATTAAAATTAGAATTTTGATTAAACGAACCGAGCGAACCATCTTGTTTCATATTGAAAATACGGAATGGTTCTTTATCCTTCTGTGCTTTAATGATTTTTACATATTCGGGAGTTTTAAATTGATTTTTTGTATCCGGATTTTCGATATACTTTGCGCCGCGTGCGTCTATTCTCCACAAATCAATTAACACAACCGCAATAAATAAAATCGCTAAAACATCTTTACTGATTTTTTTATTCAAATACAAAACCGCTGCCCAAAATGAAACCGTAAGCAATGCGAAACCAACGAGTATATCTCCGGTAAACATTTCGGATGTATATTCAGCTAAAGCACGTAATTGCTGCGCCATTTGTCCGCGGGAAGCTTCAATAGTTGCTGCGTAATCATTAACTCTATTAATAAACCATTCACCAATCGATTTATTCAAGATAAGTGAAAACACAAAAATTACTGATACCGCATAAGCAAAATATTTTAGAAATTGTTCAGCAGTTTTATTTGGATTTTCTCTCAGAGAAATAATTTTCATTACTCCCAAACCTGCAAGGATCGGGAAACTAAGTTGTACCAAAACCAATATCATCGAAGGGATTCTGAATTTATCAAAGTACGGTAGATAACTAAAAAGAATGTCAAAGACAATCGGAAATGTTTTTCCAAATGAAACGAACAAAGAAAAAAGTGAAAGTACTGAGAGAAATTTTACTAACGGCTCTTTCCAGCGCGTGAAGACGGCAAATAACGCCAAGAAAAAAATGAGAACTCCCATATACATTGCCGCATCAACAAACGGCATTTGTCCAAAATAGGTGTTCACTTCTGTGGGTTGATTTTCGGTGAGTGGTCCGTTATAAACAGAATTACCAAAGCCAAAGTAAGAAGGGATAATAAACGTCATTACTTCACCGGGAGAAAAAGACCAGTTCGTATGATAATCATAATACTCGGATGCAGATTTTTCCGCATTACCGGTTGATTCTTCAACAAGACTTTTCGTTCCGCGTGTTGAATACGGGGTGTACTCATACATCTGCGTTAGACTATCGGATTGTATCGCTACGGCAATAAGTCCCGCGGCGCTAAACACCAAAGCCGATTTCACCAATTTTTTTCGTAATTCAATTTCTTTATTGGTAAATGAATGAATGAAATAAAAAATATAATAAACAGCAACTGCAAGCAGCGTGTAATAAATTATTTGAACGTGAAAACCCTGAATGAAAAGTTGCAAAGCAATAACAAGGATAAAGAAATCAAGCAGTTTAATTTTTTCTTGGAACCGGAAAAGCAAAAGAAAAATTAGTGGAACCATACAGAGCGACGTCAACTTTGTTACGTGACCGATATACAACAGTACAATTATTCCCGTGCTGAACGAAGTTGCAATTGCAGTGAACAAACTCACCAATGTATTCTTCGTTAAATGTTTCATCAGCATGTAAGAAGTAGAGGCAAGCACAATAAGATAGAAGCTCCACATTGTGTATTCAACTGCAAAAAAGCTTGTAAAGAATTTTCTGATGGCGGTAAAAATTACGTAAATCAAGTTGAACCATGTGGATTCGGTTCCAAGTGCATATGCCGGCATCCCGAGAAAGATGTACGGATTCCACAGCGTAAAACCATCTCTTGCTTTTTCCACATAAGATTTCATACTTGCCGAAGCGAGAATATCACCTGATTGAAAAGTTTTTCCGCCGAAATAAAGGGGATTTAAAAAAATTAAAAAAAGAAGAAGAAGAACAACCAACACTGCCGGCAAATGATATTTTTCAGGAAGCACATTTTCTAAATGAAAATTTGCCAGAAGACTGGTTTCGTGTTTTTCTTTTTTAACGATTCTTTTTGTTTTTGACATTGGAACACCTGCAGTTAAAATTATTTTTTTGCGATAAATAAAATTCCCGAACCGACTGAATTTTCAGATGTAAAATCTCCATACATCATTATCAACGTGAACGGGAAGGTGAGCAAGTAATAAAATGGAAGAAGAATAAAAAACAATTTGGAAAAATTCAACAATTGCATTGGATATTTAATTCCCAAACGCCAAGCAATATCTCCCCAAAATCCGTAAGTATATTTTGATAAATGGACCGAAAATCCAATCGGCTCTAATTTTGATTTCAGATCTTCAAAAGAATAACCTTGCCGCGCATGTTCTCCGATAAAGCTTTCATCTTCATCGTCATGCACATCGCTGCCGCCAAAGATTGACGGCGTATTCATCAACATGAAACCGCCTTTCTTTAAAGCGCGGAAAAAGTTGGAGAAGACTTTTACATCATCTTGAATATGTTCCATTACATCTATACAGACGATCAAATCAAATTTATTTTCATGTTGAATTTCCGTTAAGTCTTCAACTGCAAAAGAAATGTTTGAGAAATTATTTTCTGCAAAAAACTCGCGGCAGTCTTTTATCCATTTTTCTTTAACATCAACAGCAAAAATTGAATTCGGCAAAAGATATTTCTTCATAAAATAAGAATACTGCCCGTAACCGGTTCCGGCATCAAAGATGGAAATTTTCTTTTCCCCGAAAAGTTTTCTAAGATTTTTCAGTTCACGGCGCACGTACCACGAGCGGAGAAACATCAAGTCTAATGTTTTATAAAAAATTTTCCTGGTAAAAGGAAAACGTTTTATCGCTGAAGCAAAAACATCTTTTACTGGATCGTAATGCATGAAATTTTTAGAGTAATCTTTGTTTGAAGTGCATTGTTAAACGTTACGCTGCTTTATGGTGTATTCTTTATCGCTTTGTGAACTGTGAACCATCATTTCACCAAGAAGCCCAACCGAAAAAAATTGTACGCCGACAATTATTAAAAGCATTCCTAAAAACAACATCGGTCTGTTGCTTAGCGGTTTTCCGTTTATCCATTCAAGAGTTAAATATCCGTTCACAATAAATCCAACAAAAAATGAAAACGCCCCCAGAAATCCAAACAAATGCATTGGACGCTTGATGTACCTTGTAACAAAAGTAACGGTGACCAGATCAATAAATCCTTTAAAGAAGCGGGAAATACCAAACTTGGTTTTTCCGTATCGTCTCGGATGATGCTGCACCGGAATTTCCGTTACCGAAAAACCCTGCCAGTGAGCAAGCACCGGCATGTATCTGTGGAGTTCTCCGTAAACTTTTAATTGGCGAACGACAACGCGGCGGTAAGCTTTTAATCCGCAGTTGAAATCGTGCAGTTTTATTCCGCTCATAACGCGTGTAACAAAATTGAAAAATTTAGAGGATTGTCTTTTTATAAACGGATCGTATCTTTTTTTCTTCCAGCCTGAAACAAGATCGTAACCTTCATTAAGTTTTTTTAAAAGATTGGGAATTTCTTTCGGATCATCCTGCAAATCTGCATCCATTGTAATAACATAACCGCCGGTAACTCTTGCAAAGCCGACCTGTAAAGCTGCGGCTTTTCCATAATTTTTTTGGAAACTGACATATTTATAACGAGGATCAGCCCGGCAAATATCTTTAATTACTTTTAATGAATTGTCCGTACTACCGTCGTCAACAAAAATTACTTCGAAATCAATATTACTATAAGTACAGACTTTAGTAATTTCATTGGAAAGGATTTGAAGGGATTCCTCTTCGTTTAGAAGTGGAATTACAATCGATACTTTTGAAGCAACGATTTTTGTGGGTTTTTTCAAAAACGGTCTGGGTTTCCTATAATTTCCCGGTTTACCGTTAACCTTAGTGGTTTTATTATTTGATTGATCTTGTTCGGATTCCGCCATAATCGACTTTCTAAAAAGTGTTTTTTGATTCTCTTTCAAATATAACTTTTAAAGAATTAACTTAATATATCGTGAACAAATTTTTTACCCAGTTATTAAAAAACGAGTCCCCTTTTCCCGTTTATCAATTTTTATTGCCGCCAATGTAGAATTGACGATGGCTTGCATGCTATTAACCTAATTTTTGAGTGAACTTTTTACCAAAGCATTTATGTTAGATAATCTTCTTAAAAATAGAAACAAAATTTACTGGATTTGCCAAATCTGCGGGTGGGGCGGATTTTTTATTTTCAATTTTTTAATTTACATGAGTTTCGATGGATTCCATTGGAAACGGTCAATAACATTCCCTTACTTTGCGATGGTAGGAATTGCCGCTACACATATTCTGCGAGACATAATTAAAAAAAGAAAATGGATCGAGAAATCCCCGAAAGAACTTTTTTACCGAATTCTATTTTCCACAATTCTTATTTCCTTTATTTTAACTATGGTAGTGCTGGCAATAAATTTTAGCGGTTCAATTATGAACATGCATGAATTTAAAATTGCAGGCGTTTTTGCAACTATGTTTAATACGGGAATTTTGATTTTTCTCTGGTCAATTATTTATTTTCTCGTTCATTATTTTGAAAATTATAAGAAGTCGGAAATTGAGCGTCTGGTCTGGGAAGCCGCCGTAAAAGATTTTGAATTGAAAACTTTAAAGTCGCAGCTAAACCCGCATTTTATGTTTAATGCTTTGAACAGCATCCGGGCTTTAATAGAAGAAAATCCTACTAGAGCAAAAACAGCAATAACACAGCTCTCAAACATTTTCCGGTATTCATTGAAAATTGAAAGAACGGAAACGGTTCCGTTTGAAGAAGAAATAAAAACCGTTGAAGATTATCTCGGCCTGGAGCAAGTCCGTTTTGAAGAAAGACTGAAATATAGAATTGAATATTTGCCGGAGGTAAGAAATATCGAAATTCCTCCGATGATGATTCAAACCTTAGTTGAAAACGGAATAAAGCATGGGCTTTCAAAACTTCCCGAAGGCGGATTTATAAATGTAACCGCGGAAAAGGAAAATGATTTTTTAAAAATTGAAATTGAAAACTCAGGTTTTGTTTACGACGATGCGATCTTAAAAGCTAAAGGATATGGAATATCGAACACAAAACAAAGGCTCCATTTACTTTATGGAGATCAAGCAAAGTTTTCCATCGCTAATTTTAATTCACATGTTAAAGTAAAAATTATTTTGCCGGTAGGAGGCAGTAAATTATGAAAGCAATTATTGTTGACGACGAACGTTTAGCGCGCACCGAACTGCGCCGATTACTTGCGCCCTTTAAAGAAATTGACATTATCGCCGAAGCGGTAAATGCAAAAGATGCAGTGGAAAAAATTACACAGCTTAATCCCGATCTTCTCTTTCTTGATATTCAGATGCCTGGGAAAAACGGTTTTGAATTACTTGAAGAATTGGAAAGCGCTCCCGAAGTTATTTTTACAACCGCTTATGATGAGTATGCCTTAAAAGCTTTTGAATTTAACGCTCTCGACTATTTACTAAAACCGATTGAACCACACCGCCTTGAAGAAGCGATCAAACGTGTAACGACAAAAACAAAAGCCGAAAAATTTATTTCCACCGAGAAACAATATCTGACGGCAGAAGACCAAGTTTTTGTGAAAGACGGCGACCGATGCTGGTTTGTTAAATTAGCAGAAATTCGTTTGTTTGAGTCTGAAGGAAATTACGCACGCCTTTATTTTAACGACTTCAAACCGTTGATACTGCGAACGCTTAATTCTCTTGATGAACGTCTCGATCCGCGGACTTTTTTCCGTGTGAATAGAAAACACATTGTTAACTTAAAATGGATTGATAATATTGAACCCTGGCTCAACGGCGGGCTTCTTGTGAAATTAAAAGGTGGACAAAAAGTTGAAGTGTCGCGAAGACAGTCAGTAAAATTTAGAGATATGCTCAGTTTATAAAACACCAGAGAACAAAAATCAAATTCCAAATAATAAAAAAGCGGGAAGTTATTCCCGCTTTTTTATTACTCCTAATTCCTAAACTGATAAACCAGAACAAAATAATTTGGAATGATTGAATGGCTGCATGACTGAATGAAAACCATTCATCCATTCATTTTCATTCATCCATGCGCTTACTATTTTATACTCAGCAAATATTCTCGCCATTCTTCGTTTAATATTTTTACTAACTATCTAATTTATACTAACCCTTGATCCATCATTGCATCAGCAACTTTAAGGAAGCCGGCAATGTTAGCGCCGTTAACATAATTTCCGGGCGTACCAAAACGGTCTGATGTTTCAATACATGTATTGTGAATTCTTACCATAATTTCATGCAAACGTTTATCAACTTCTTCTGCTGACCAGGGAAGACGCATACTGTTTTGCGACATTTCCAATCCTGACGTTGCAACACCGCCTGCATTTGCAGCCTTTCCCGGGGCGAAAAGAACTTTTGCTTCTCTGAAAGTATGATATCCTTCCAAAGTTGTCGGCATATTTGCAACTTCGCAAACGCATTTAACGCCGTTTTTGATTAACTCTTTTGCATTATTCACATCAAGTTCATTTTGCGTTGCGCAAGGCATAGCAACATCAACTTTAACGCTCCACGGACGTTTGCCGGCAAAAAATTCCACTTTGAATTTATCCGAAAAATCTTTAACCGTATCTTTTGCGCTTGCACGCATTTCTAAAAGATAATCTATTTTCTCGCCGGAGATTCCGTCTTTATCATAAACAAAACCGTCAGGACCAGAAATAGTTAGAACTTTTCCGCCAAGCTGATTGATCTTTGTTATTGCGCCCCAGGCAACGTTTCCGAATCCGGAAACTGCAAAAGTTTTTCCTTCAATACTTTCGTTTATGGTTTTTAACATTTCTTTTACAAAATAAACTCCGCCAAAACCGGTGGCTTCGGGACGAATAAGTGAGCCGCCCCAATTAATTCCTTTTCCGGTTAGTACACCGGTAAATTCATTTTTCAATCTTTTATATTGACCGAAAAGAAATCCTATTTCTCTTCCGCCAACACCAATGTCTCCTGCAGGAACATCTGTATCTGCACCAATATGCCGGAATAATTCCGACATAAAACTCTGGCAGAAACGCATAACTTCGTTATCACTTTTTCCTTTAGGATCAAAATCGGAGCCGCCCTTACCGCCGCCCATTGGTAAAGTAGTTAAACTATTTTTGAATGTCTGTTCGAATCCTAAAAATTTTAAAATGCCCATCGTTACCGAAGGGTGAAAACGTAATCCGCCTTTGTACGGACCAATGGCGCTGTTAAACTCGATACGGTAACCGCGGTTAACGTGGATTTCTCCCTGGTCATCCATCCACGGAACGCGGAAAGTAATTGAACGTTCCGGCTCAACCATTCGCTCTAAAATTTTTGCGTGTTTGTATTCGGGATGTTTTTCTAAAACTATTTCAAGTGATTCGGTAATTTCTTGAACCGCTTGATGAAATTCAGGTTCAGCGGGATTTTTTGCTTTTACATCCGCTAATAACCTTTGAAGATACTCTGACATAATAACCTCAATTAAAAAGATTCTGGTGATAAAAATTAATTTTATTAGTTACGACAGATTTTATGGCTGGTATGAATAAAGAATTGAATAAAGTTTTTCGCTTTACGAAGAGAGTGCAGACCGGATTCATCATTTCTTCAATTTTCTCCTGCCTGGCGGCAGGTAAAATTGATGAAAAGCCGGCTGTTTTGAGAATTTGTTTCCATAAAATCTAAAATGTTAATGAGTAAACTTAAGGGTTATGGAAACAACTAAAAAATTTTTCTTGTTAGAGGAAATTAAAACCACCGACATTTTGAAAATGCCGGTGGTTTCTATCAATTAAATCTGATAATAGTTGACTGAAAACTGATCCGCCGCGGCGAACTTCCAACTTATTTCTTCTTCAATTCTTCAATCTGATCAAGTGCAGAATGTACCATCATGGTCACTCTTGCCATTGGTCCGCCGATTAAAAATAATGCGCCTGCAAATGCAAATGAGAGCCAATTAGCGTTGTTGAAGCTAATTACCATTCCCACTAATCCGACAACAGCGGCAATTATTCCGCCGGGAACTCCCATCGGGCAGCGAAGTTTTTTGTTCATGTTCTGATCCTTTCATTTAGTTTAATGATAAGTTCTTCTTTTGTAGGTAAACTTCTAAATATTATTTCATTGTTTAGTAAAAGTACCGGCACTGCGTGAATACCGAGTTTAAAACTTTTCACCCAGCCGATAGGTGAACTCACCAACGTTTCTTTTAATTCAAATTTATTGCCGTATTGTGGAAGTACTTCTTTCAAAAGCCTTTTAAAAACTCTGCAATGCGGACAAGTGATCCCATAAAATAATTCTAATTTCATATTCTCTTTTTTTGTTTACTATAAGATAAAGAGTTTCAAAATCATTTCAGTTCATTTTTTAGAAATGTTCTTTGTTCAATAAAAGAATATTTTTCTTAAATTTACTCCTAAACGTTGAGAATAAACTTCATATTCAGATTTTTCAATCTTAAACTTGGTAATGAAGAAAAAAATAATTTACTCCCTCATTCTGATCCTTAATCTAACTTGCCTGCTAACCGGACAATTTAGATTTGATTTTTCCGTTAAAGATATTCGCTCAGAATATTCTCTTCAAGTATGGACGAAGTACGATGGATTACCCTCCAACACGCTTTACGGCTTGGTAAAAGGCGATGACGGTTTCTTTTGGATCGGAACAAGCAACGGTTTGGGAAGATTTGACGGTTCTGAGTTCAAAGTTTTTAATGCCGCAAACGTTCCCCAAATAAAAGCGAACATCGCTACTGATTTATTTAAAGATCGAAGCGGAAGAATCTGGTTTACCAACGGTGGCGCCGGTCTGTTGGTAATGAATAATGAAAAATTTTCGAGAATATCGGAAGACGAAGGACTTTCTTTGAATCATCCGAGTTCGTTTGCGGAAGATGAGAAAGGAAGAATTTATATCGGGACTTTCGGTGGAGGTTTAAATATTTTTCAAAATGAAAGATTCAAAGTAATCAACAAAGAAAGCGGGTTAAGCAGTAATGATATTCATTCCCTTCTAATTGATAAACAAGAAAGAATTTGGATCGGCACTTACGATGAAGGAATAAACCTCATCGATGGAAACGGAATTAAAAAATTTAATCGTTCGAATGGGCTACTCAATTCCGCCGTAGAACAAATTTTTCAAGATTCAAAAGGAAAAATCCTGGCGGCAACACATCAAGGCGTTTTTACTTTTAAAGGCAAATCATTTGAAATCGATCGTGAAATGCTTCCTTTGAAAGGGAAAGCAATTAACCATATCGCCGAAGATGGTGAAGGGAATTTATGGTTTTCAACTTCTACCTTCGGAATTTACATTTACAACGGTAAAACTTTCGTTCACCTTGGCACAGACAACCTTTTAAACTCCAATGATATTTCTCAGGTGCTTCCGACTAAGTTTGGCGTGTGGATTTGCAGCTTAACCAGCGGTCTTTCACTTCTAAAACAAAACAGAATAAAAGTTCTTTCCGAAAAACAAGGATTACCTTATAAAAAAGCCCGAACTGTTTTTCAGGCACCGGATGATATTTTGTGGATCGGGACAAGCAATGGAGTTGCAAAGTATGATGAACAAAAGAACAATCTTACACCAATCAAATCAAACTTCTCCGACTTATCCGTTCATGCCTGGGCAGCAAATGCAAATGGAGAAATATTTTTTGGAACACAGTTGCATGGTTTATTAAAAATTGTTGATGATAAAATAGTTGGTTCTGCCGACCGTAAATTGTTGAAAGTAAATTTTATCCGCTCTTTAAAATTTGACGATGACGGAACACTTTGGATAGGAACAAACGGCGCAGGGGTTGTTTTATTGAAGAACGGGAAAACAAAATTTATTGATAAATCTTCCGGGCTTGCAAGTGATTTTATTGCTTGCATCTGTAAAGACCATCAAAATAATTTTTGGATCGGAACATCCGGCGGAGGCATTTCTGTTCTAAACAGAGGCGGGTCAATCATAAAAACAATTTCCGATAAAGACGGACTTGCGAATAATATAATTAATTCAATTATCGAAGATGAAAAAGGTGTTATCTGGGTAGGAACGAGCGTTTCGGGAATAAGCAGAATAAAAGATAATATCATTTATAATTTTAATGAACGAAACGGACTTTATTCCAACACTATTAAAAAACTTTTGTACGATGGGAAAGGACGCTTTTGGGCTACTTCGGATCGAGGTGTTTTTTCACTTGAAAGAAAAACTTTAAATAATGTCGCCGACAAAAAACTCGAAAAACTTATTTTTAGTTTGTTCGGGAAAAATGAGGGAATGCTCAGCGATGAGTTTAATGCAGTTGCCGATAATGCCGGCTGCATTTCACGCTCCGGGAAAATTTACGCTCCTTCAAATGATGGTGTTGTTATTATCGATCCGAAACTTTTTTCAACCACTGCGGAAATACCAAGCGTTTATATTGACGATGTTTTCATCAATTATAAGGAAAGTTCGAAAAAAGTATTGGGAAATCTTCCGCCCAATACGGAATCCGTTCAAATCAATTACGGAGGAATTTCTTTTCTCAATGGAAAAAATCTTAAGTATAAATTTATGCTCGAAGGAATTGACAAAAACTGGGCTTTTGTCGGAACGCGGCGTCAAGCTTTTTTCACTCACCTTCCTCATGGTAGTTATACATTTAAAGTAGTTGCCATTACTCCGGATGGAACAGAAAGCGATAAAGCGGCGGTAATTGGTTTTACTATTTACCCTTATTTTTGGCAGACGTTATGGTTTAAAATTCTTGCCGCCATTGCTATTGTTGGATTCATAACAATTTATCTCCGCTTTTATTTCAAAAGAAAATATAAACTGAAAGTGAAAAAGATTGAAGCCGAAGCTGCATTAGAAAGAGAACGGATGAGAATTTCCAAAGATATGCATGATGAACTTGGTGCGAGTTTAACTAAAATTTCACTCATGAGTGAGCTGGCAAAAAGAAATGTAACTGATCCCGGTCAATTGAAAAAAGAATTGGAGACGATTTCCGAAGCAAGTAGAAATGTAGCTTCAAGTATGGATGAAATTGTTTGGGCGGTAAATCCTAAAAACGATACGCTTGAGAAAACAATTTTTTATATCGTCCAATATATTGAAGAATATTTGTCATCAACTGAAATTGAATTTATCGTTGATATTCCGGACCCGGTTCCCGTACATTTTATTCATGCCGAATTGAGGCACAATTTATTCCTCGTGATAAAAGAAGCCGTTAACAATATTGTAAAACATTCCTGCGCCGGTACTGTGCAGCTAAAAATCGTCATCAGCAATTCCGTTTTTAATCTTCAGCTTGAAGATAACGGGAAGGGGATTGACCTTACATCCGTTAATCAATTTAGTAACGGATTGAAGAACATGAAAAAAAGAATTGAGGATTTTGATGGAAGTTTTGATATTTCCAACAATGCACAAAATGGAACAAAAATAAGCATTAAACTTCCGCTGCAATAAATTAACACGTTTGTGTTAGAGAAATTTATTTCGATAAGATTAAGTTTGATCTAACATTTTTAGATTTGAAGATATGAGCAAAATAACAGTAGCAATAGTTGAAGATAATCTTGAGGTTTCCCAGAGTTTGGAGTTGTTGCTTAATTCAACCGAAGAATATGTGTGTGTTGGAACTTGCCCAGATACTGCTACCGCCCTTAAAACTTTACCGGATTTATCCCCGGATGTAATTTTGATGGATATTAATTTACCCGATGAATCGGGAATAGAATGCATTAAAAAATTGAAACCCCAGCTCAAGCATTCCCAAATTATTATGCTTACGATGTACGAGGATAGTGAAAAAGTTTTTGAAGCCTTAGCAAGCGGAGCCATTGGTTACTTACTAAAACGGACGACAAAAGAAAAACTCCTTGCCGCAATTAAAGAAGCGTTTGAAGGAGGCTCACCAATGTCAATGGAAATTGCAAGAATGATTGTAAAATCATTTGTAAACGTTCCTAAAAAAAATGAACTGAAAGAAGTTCTTACGGAAAGAGAATGGGAAATATTGGAACATCTTGCAAAAGGAAAGCGGTATAAAGAAATTGGCGCTTCACTATTCATAGGAACTGAAACCGTACGAAGCCATTTACGAAACATTTATGAAAAACTGCAAGTCCGTTCTTCTACCGAAGCGGTGCTTAAATACCTGGACAACAAATAAACAAGTTTTTATTTTTTCTGATACTACATTTTCCCCTTGAAAAAAACTTAAGAAAAAAAATGAATAATGAATCACCGATTAATCGGTGATTCATTATTCGATATTCATTTATCGCTAACATGTTGTTTCTAACTACTTTCTACGAGCCTACTCATCTCTTGTGACTTATCTCAATCTCGTAAAAAATTCACACTTTCGTGTGAGAGAAAACCTCTTTGTTCATTGTAGCTTTCGTACGCAAAAACAAAAGAGGAAAGAAAATGAAAAAGGTATTTACTTATTTGCAGGTCATTCTGACAATCAAGGTTATTATTCTTTTGAATGTAAACCTCTTTGGTCAGTTATCAGCTCCTTCAGCAAACGCAATTTATGGCGGTAGAATAAATGCTATTACCGGCTATGGTACATCAGGTACAAGTTCGAGAATTTTTATTGCAACGGAAAGCGCTAACTCTCTCTTTTATGCCGATGTTACCAGCACCCTCACTACTCCCGCATTTGGGAATTTCACTTCGGTTCCAGATGTAAATAGTAATGATAATTTCGGAAGCGCCATTTCGCAAATATCGGCTCATTCTTCTTCCGGTTATCTTTTCTTTATCGCAAGCGGAAATCTTTACAAAGTGAATACAACTGCGAGTTCAATTTCTACAATAAGCAGTTCAGGGCAAGTGAGTTCTTTATTAGTCTATGAGAATTATCTTTTTTACATAGATGGTTCAAACTTTGTTTCCGAAACACTTGATGTAACAGGTGCCGTTACAGCTACGGTTTCTTTTGCTCACGGAATAACTGGAACAACAAGCATTAAAGTCAGTCCTTCAAATAGTAAGGTTTATATCGGAGTTATTTCAACGACTTCACCTAAACTTTATAAGTCAAATGATAATTATACAAGTTTGACAAGCGGCAGTTCATTCTCTTCTATTTCTTTAGTAAGCGTAGGCATGACGGCGAGCGTTACGTGGAATGGTTTTGGAATAGGACCTGACGGCGCTTTGTTTTTTGGAGGAGATTTATCTTCAACTAAATACGTAAATTATTCAACCAGCGCCAGTGATGGTGCCGCCTGGAGCGGGGGAACAACAGCATTAAGTGGTGTAAGCAATTCTGTATTTTCTTTTGGCGGAGGCGCTTCACCCTACAATGTAAATTATTCTAAAGGTCATGCTATGTACACATCGGGTTCCGGATTTACTACACCATGGACAGAATTTGGAAATATGGGGTTTGCAACTCACCCGAATGATGGGCCTGTTTTTGTAGATCCAACTAATTCTGGAATAATTTATTTAACTACAGATCAAGGGCTTGGAAAATCTACAGATTACGGTAGTGTTATTTCTGAATTTGATGATGGCATTGAAGCCGTTCAAGTAAATGATTTTAGTATGAACTCCGGGAAAACAATGGCGTGGCTTGCATCTAAAGCAGGAGTGAGAAAAGTTACTGATTATAGCACAACTCCGGTTTGGACAAATGCAATATTTCCTAATTCTGACGGCTCGCCTTATTATTCAGCAGAGATGGAAAACAATAACGACGCAACTGCATATGTTGGAAACTTACGGATTTATAAAACAACTGATAGCGGTCTAAATTGGACTCAAGTGCTTTCTGAAGGTAGTTATCCTTCCTTCGGGACTCGCGTCGAAGCTATTGAGGTTTGTCCAACAAATAGCAGTTTAGTTCTTGCCGGATTCTATGTTGATGGAGCAACACAAGGTGGTTTGTGGTATTCCACTAATGCCGGAACTAATTGGACACAACTACAATTGAGAAGCGGTTCAACAATACCAAATGATGTTGATGTTTATGATATAGATTTTACTTCTGAGGGAGGAATTCCTGTTGCGTATATAGGAGTTGAATACGATTCTACGACATCAACAAGAAGCGTTTACCGGGCAGAATATAGCTCAGGAGTTTGGACTGCCCGACAAGATTTTGATGGTTCATATACAGCAGTAAGTTATGCGATTACCGCAACAATAATGGATGTAAATGTTGTCGGAAATTACATTTATGTTTGCGGTACAGATGCGGGATCAAATCATCCAATTGTTTACTCAAGAGACTATACAGCTGCATATACAACTGCTGCGGGCAAATGGACAACTTTAACAACAACAGGATTTCCTACATCTCAAGTAGGGAGCGCAGTTGCAGTCGGGGGTGGAGTAGTTAACTGTGCCGTTAGTAATATTATCTATTCAATTCCTGAAACAAGTGGTACAACTTGGACAGTAGGTTATACTTATCCAACGGGTACTCAAATAAATGTATTATTCTATGACGCACTGCTTGCCGGAACAGGAACAGGTCTGTATGGTCACGGATATTATGGCAATTTACCGGTTGAATTAACTTCGTTTACAGCTAATGTTAATGGACAAGGGGTGGTATTGAATTGGAACACAGCAACTGAAGTTAATAATTACGGATTTGAAATAGAAAGAACAGTTGGCAGCGGGCAGTCAGCAGTCGTTTATTGGGAGAAGATGGGATTTGTTAATGGCAGCGGCAATAGTAACTCATCTAAAGATTATAACTTTAGTGATGACAATATCGCAGCAGGCAAATATCTTTATCGCTTAAAACAAATTGATAATGATGGTGGTTTCAAATATTCAAATGAAATTGAAGTTGAAATTGGAATTCCAACAAAATTTAGTTTATCACAAAATTATCCTAATCCGTTTAACCCGGAAACAGTTATCAGTTGGCACTTGGCAGCCGGAAGTTACGTGACATTAAAAGTTTATGATATACTCGGAAATGAAGTTGCCACTTTGGTAAACAAAGAACAGTCGGCAGGAACTTATCAAATTTCTTTTAACTCACAACTAACAACCGACAACAAACAACCATCAAGCGGAGTATATTTCTATCAACTTCGCGCGGGCAATTTTATCGGAACTAAAAAAATGATTTTGCTGAAATAACGACAAATGTCGCCTCGTAAGCAGTTAAATTTGCAAAAACAAACGAGGTGACAGATGAGATTACGAAGAAGATTCTTAGCTAGAAGACAGATAAAAAGT
>JALNWB010000012.1 GCA_023231105.1 Ignavibacteriaceae bacterium
ACCTTGCCCAACACAATATTTCGTAAAAAAATTTTCTCTTTCTCTCCGAGCAAATGCTTTGGATGTTTCAGCAGTTACCTTCGGTCTTTTACCTTGAAGATATTGCCATTTGTAATAACTCTTTTTTACTCCGGCACCAAACTTCCATATTCCTTCTGGAATATATTTTTTTATTTTTTGAAGCAAGTTCATTAAATCTTTCTTATTTATTATCAACAATTTATAAAATGCGTTTTGGAACTTTTTCTTTAATAAGAAAATCTACTAATGTATTATATACTTTATCTGTGCTTAAACTATTCATACAAACATAATCAGGACATTTTCTTCCTGCATCTGTAAAACAATATTGTGTGTTAATGGGAGAACAAGAAATCCCCTGATGAATTTCAGCATGATGTTTCCCAAATGGTTTTGAATATTCCGGATTTGTCGGTCCATAAATTGTGAAAGTTGATTTACCTAAAAAATTAGCAATATAGATTGGACCCGAATCATTGCCGATTAATACTGAACAATCTTTGATATTTTCAATTAAACTTTCGATAGTTGAAGTTTCAGTCAATTTAAAATTTTCTTGGATTTCTTTTTTAATATCTGCATGCAGAGAATCCACTTCAGTGATAAATTCAACTTCATATTGGGAAGATAGTCTTTGTGCCAACTCGTAATATTTTTTAATTCCCCATTCTTTTGCTTGCCAACCGGCATGCGGATGAATCAAAATTTTTTGCGTTTCACCCGGCACGTGAGTAAATTCAAAAGAAAAATCGCCTTCAACCGGAATTACCATTTTAACAACATCCATATACATATCAATCAAGTGAGGAGTTTTTCTGAGTGGAGAATAATTATCATAAAGAGGTTTAAAATACTCTAAGTTCATTCCGATGATTTTTTTTGAATATGATGAAGCTATCAAAGTAGCTGACGCAATTGTTCCGGTTAAATCATAAATAATTTCAGCACCAACTTCATTCAAAATTTTTTTAGCGGAATGATTTGCAATTCTATTTTTCCAGAAATAATTATGCGGAATTGTTAAAATATCAATTGAAGGAAACGACATTTGAAATATTGGTTTTGCTTCAGGAAAACAAATAAGAGAAATGGATTTGTCATTATGATATTCTACGATTTTCTTTATGGCGTGGATTGTAAATATTGAGTCTCCGATCTTGTGTAGTGAGATTACAATTATTCTATTCACATCTGTGCTTTTAAAGAAAGACCGTAATCTTGAAATTTTACAGTAACTCCAAATAAATGATTTGACAAATATTTTAAGGGGATAAAATTTTTCAACAAAAGGAAGAATTTCAGTTTGACTCATTCGTAAATATACTTCCATGTTTTTGTTAACAAGTCTTTGGCAATATTCATCGTTTCGTCTTTGATCATCAACGCGTTAACCAGATAAACAATAAAGAATAAACATATTTTCAGTAATGAAATAAAGCTTCCAATGGGGAATAGATATTGAGAAAATAATTCAACAACAAGAAAGGATACAGTAGCGTTAACACAAGAAAGAAGAAATGACTCAAATAGCAAATTCATTTTTTTAAAATGTAATTTCTTTAAAACAATAGCCATCCCAAAAATGAAATAGAAAAAATAACTAAGCGAAGATGCCGCCGCTAATCCGTTTTGCTGGTATTTTTCAACTAAGAACAAACTTGCAGTTATTTTTATAACAATTACTGTCAGCGAGCTTAACAATAACAATTTTACAGCAGCAATTCCAAACAAGAGTTTATTGATTATTGCGTAAGCGGCAAAAAAAACAAGACTCAATCCAAAAATCTTTAACACTTCTGCCGTCATGGTTACGTCGCGGTCATTAAAAACTCCGCGATGAAAAAATATTTCTATTACCGGTTGAGCATAAAAAATAAAAACGATTGCTGATGGCACAAAGAAAAAGAAAGTTATCCGCAAGGAAGTATAAAATGAATCCTCTGTCTCATGAATTTTTCCTGCAGAAAATGTTTCAGAAAATTTAGGAAAAATCGCGGTAGAAAATGCCATCGATAAAATTGATATTGGAATAAGATACACTGTTGTAGCATAGTTTAGCGCCGCTATTCCGCCTTGCTGAACCGAGGAGTAGAATAACCGATCAATAAAAATATACAGCTGCCCGAGCAGTTCAATAAATATGGTGATGAAAAAAATCTGAACAGGGAATTCTTTGAAGAACCCAATCTTCCCGTGTACCAAATCTTGCAGATGTATTTTGCTCCGCGCGAACATAAAAAGATACCCAGCCTGAAGTAAGGTACCTATAAAAAATCCGATGGGGATGGAGTAAATATTATATTTTGCAGTAAACACCAGCACCACTACAATTATACTCAAATTAAGAAAAAGCTGCGACACAAATGCATTTTTAAAATCAAATTCAGCTTGAAGATAAGCAGATATAATTGCGATCAATCCGTTTAAGGGGATAGTTAACAGAATAATCTGTAATATTTTTTTTGCAATAAAAAACTCAGACACCGCCAATCCGCTGGTAAATAGTTTGAGTATGTTATCCGTTAAAAGGAAAAGCGCGAATGCGGTTAATAAACTTAAGATAAAAAAAAGAGCAAGTGCTTTGTTGAAGAAAATCCTCGCATCATTTTCTCCATGTTGATTTTTTGTTTTGTTATACTGAGGGATGAAAAAATTTTGGCCGACATATAAAATAAAGGTATTAATAACGGTTGGAATTACGATGCTTAATAAATAAAGTTCATAAGATTGCCGAAGACCAAAACTATGAGCGAAAATAATTTCGCGAAACATCCCCAAAATTTTATTTATTCCGCCAAAAAAAATTATTATTAATGAAGCACCGGTAACCGTTAAAAAGAATTTTTTAGGCATCTTAAATTAAGGCAACACAAGATTTTTGAAGTACTCTATCGTAATTTTCAAACCCTCTGCGCGCCCTATCTTGGGCTGCCAGCCTAAAATGCGTTTGGCTTTTTCAATATTTGGCTGACGTACTTTTGGATCATCTTGCGGTAATGATTGGTAAATAATTTTACTTTTTGAGTCCATTATTTTTAATACTTCTTCGGCAAATTGTAGAATAGTTATTTCATCCGGGTTACCGATGTTCACCGGTTCAACTTCATCGGAAAGTAATAGCCGATAAATTCCTTCAACTAAATCGGAGACATAACAAAAACTGCGTGTTTGCGAGCCATCTCCAAAAACAGTAATATCTTGTCCTCGTAACGCTTGACCTACAAACGCAGGCAAAGCTCGTCCATCGTCCAGACGCATACGAGGTCCATACGTATTAAATATTCGAACGATGCGCGTTTCTACACCATGATAACGATGGTAAGCCATTGTAATTGCTTCGGCGAAACGCTTCGCTTCATCATACACGCCACGTGGACCAATAGGGTTTACATTACCCCAATAAGTTTCTTCTTGTGGATGAATTTCAGGATCGCCGTAAACTTCTGATGTTGATGCTAAGAGAATACGAGCGTTCTTTTCTTTTGCTAATCCTAACACTTTATGAGTTCCCAAAGAACCGACTTTCAAAGTTTGAATCGGAAGTTTCAAATAATCAATTGGACTTGCAGGTGAAGCAAAGTGCAAAATGTAGTCAACGTCTCCCGGGACAAAAATAAAATTTGTAATATCGTGTTTTATAAAAGAAAAATTTTCATTACCGAATAGGTGACTGATATTATTAAGATTTCCTGTTAAGAGATTATCAATGCAAACAACTTTCATCCCTTCAAAAAGCAATCTATCGCAAAGATGTGAACCTAAAAAACCCGCTCCACCTGTTACTACTGCTGTTTTTCCATTCACGATTTAATTTTCCTTTCCAAGTATTTGAATATCTCTTTTGTCTGGAAAACTGAAATAAGTAAAGAAAAGAGAGCGAAAAAAGCTGCTGCAAGTACTGTCGAAAATATTATACGAGGAGATGACGCTTTTTCCGGAGGGATTGCAACATCAAGAACTTCTACAGTCGGAAGGTCTCTGTTTTCTTGAATTTTCTCTTTAAAATATTGTTGCTGCAACATCAAATAAACTTCATTAAATATTTTAACGTCTCTTACAAGACTTGATAATTTAGCTGCCAAATTTGGAGCATCTGAAAAAGATAACAAGATATCCTGGTTTAAAGATTCCAACTTTTGGAGTTGATCTTTTAATTGCTCATGCTTTGAATGCAAAGAAATAATTGACGGATTATTTTCATTTAAATTTTTTGACAGCAATCCTAAATTAATTTCCGTAGAAATCATTTCGCTTTTTATCTTAGCTGCAGCTTCAATACTGGCTTTCATTTGTTCCGGTAAAGAAATGGTTTTATTCTTTGTTTGGAATTTCATTAAAGCGTTTTCGGAAGTATCCAGTTTGGTTTTTATATCCTTTAACTGTTCTTCAATATAAATTCGCGCTTTCTTCGCTTTACTCGAAAGTTTTTCTCGATTGATTTTGTCTAACGCTTCAGCATAAGTATTAGAAATACTTGCTGAGAGATTTCGAATAGAATCTGATTGAGATAAAATTCTGCCAAATAGTGATGTTGAAACAGGAACCGAAAATTCGATAATCCCTTCTTTTGTAACTTCAACTGAAAGGAGTTTCATCAATTTGTATGATGCTTCTTCTTCCGTTTCAGCATTTAAATAGTTACGTAATTTTAATTTTGAAACCACATATTCCGCAGCAGTTCGGCTCTTAATAATCTCTGCATAGAGTTGCGAATTTGCGCCTGACATATTTAGATTTGGCATGCCAATAATTTCGGAAGCCTGTAATAAACTTGATAGACCATTAGTGTTGTTTTTTTCGGGAGGCAAAATGGAAATCCCGGAAGAAAAAGTTATCGGGTAAACTATTGTTAAAAACAAAACGTAAAAAAGAGTACCAAAAAAAGTTATAGAAAAAATTTTTTTTCGGTGCACAAAAGCAATTTGCAATAATTGATGAAAATTCAACGGTTACCTCCTCGAAGTAACAATAATAGCGACTGCAGCAGTTATAACCGTTGCAACCTGTCCAACGATAAACAATGCATCTTTAGTAAAATCCCAAAACTTTGGAGGAGGCGGATTTTCGGGTATCCAGATTATATCGCCCGGATATAATACATCTACATCATCTACATCAATCCATTCGCCCGAATTTGCCCGCACAACGCGTACATCAGATTCTACGGCGCGCCAACCAAAACCTCCGGCTAAATTAATATAATCTTTCACTTTTAAATTTTTGTCAAAAGGAATTTTTCCAGGCTGAACAACCTGCCCAATTAAATTGATATAATCTCTTTTTTCCGGAACAACTATTACATCATTTTTCCGAAGCAATATATCTTCATTTATATTTTTCTTTTCAAATATTTCTTGAAAATTAACTACAACTCTTCCCTTTGGTTGACGCGCTATAGCTTTAAGATAATCATATTCATCATCAGTCATATCTTTTCGAGCAAGAATTTTTAATCTTTCAAATTCTACATCAGTAGTATCGCTTAATGTTCGACGATATAACGCAGCATCAGACAATGAAGCTTTAGGTAAAAAACCACCCGCGAGATAAATAATTTCACTTAATTTAGTCTCACCATCTTTAATTTTATATACTCCGGGATACTTAACAAAACCCTCAATAGTTACTATTTCATCCAATAAAAATTCAGGCAGGCTTCGTACAATAATCTTGTCTTTATTTTGAAGAAGAAATTTTTTGGATTCTTCATAAGAGACAAAAAAACTTTTTTGCGTCTTATTATCATTGGCAAAGCGAATGATTTCAAGAGAATCTTTTTTTGCATTGGTTAAAAGTCCTCCTGCTAAATTTATAGCATCAAAAGCTGTCTCATTTTGTTTAAAGTTGTAAGTGGCGGAAAATTTCACATTCCCAAGAACTAAAATAGTTTTATCCCCTCTATCGATATAGACAAAATCTCCTTCTTTCAAGAAAGGATTTTGATCTTTTTCATTCTTCCGAATAAAGGAAACAAAATCGTAATAACTGGTCTGATTGTTATCGCTAACAATTTTAATATTTCTTAAATCTGCGGAAAGATTTAGCAATTCCGTGTTGGCCAGCAAATCACTAAGATGTGCATTTGCAGGTAATGAGATAACGCTAGACTTTTTTACATCGCCGTATAGTCCGACTTTAATTTTTCGTATCTCTGCCAATGAGATAAAAATTTCAACATTCTTGTAAAATTTCTTTATCGAATTTTCTATTTTCTTTTTTGCTTCGGATAAAGTATTAGATTTTAAGTTGACTTCACCAACTTTGGGTATGTAAATGGTTCCTTCCTGACTGATGTTTGCTTTCCAGGCAATTTCATCTAATCCTTTGATTAAGATAAGTAAACTATCCCCGGGACCAACAAAATAGGTATCAGGATCAATATACACAGCGGATTGGGTTTTGATAGGAAGAGCATTATCAATTTTTTCTTCTTGGGCAAACGTTTGCCAAGAAAAAAGCAGGGAGAAAAAGAAAATCCCTAAGAAATAAATGAGAGATGGCTTTCTCTTATTAATCACAAAAATATCTTTTTCCAGAAAAGTATTCCTAATAGATTCTGATTGAATAAAAAATTTCTCCGCCGAAGGCGGATTAATTTACGTGGTTGTTTAGGAATGTGTTCCTTCTTTTTCTCAGTTATATAACAAGTAAAAGGATAAATTCTCATTTGTAATTATTTTCCTAAATTTTATGTGTAAGATAGTAAATAGCAATAATCCGGCAAAAGTTTCGATTCACAATTTTAAGGAGATTTTCCAGGAAGCGAAGAAACTACTGACTAATCCCAATGCTGGACCTAATAGTAACAAAACAAAAGTGTTATTCATAAGGTGAGGGACTTGACTAAAGAAATAAATTCTAACAAAAATCTCAGAAGCATAAAGAATAGAGATTGCTAAAAAACCGGAGACAAATCCAATAATCATCCCGTTAAATAAAAGTGGAAATTTAATAGTGAAAAGCGACCCACCGACTAATTTCATCGTCTCAATTTCTTCTTTCCTACTTTCAATAATTAAACGAATTGTTGAAAAAATGACGTAAAAGGCTATAATTGAAAGTACAATTCCCAACCCGGCGATATATTTTTGAAAAGTTTTCAAATAAAAAAGCATTTTTTCGTAAATGGCATTTGGGAAGACGGCGTCGTCAACTTCTTTAAACTTTTTTATACTTTTTAAAAGAGAAGAGAAATTTATATTTCCACCGCTCGCAGTTTTAACTATAAAGCTCGCCGGTAATGGGTTATAATCAAGAATAGTTCTAAAATCTTCACCGGTTTCTTTTACAAATTTTTCAGCGGCTTTTTCTTTTGAAACAAACTCAATTGATTGAACATTTTTAAGTTTTTCCAAATTACTTTTTAGATTCTCTTGCTGCACTTCAGTTAATCCGTCTTTTAAATAAACTTGTACTTCAAATTGATTTTGTAAATATGCCTCTATCGAATGAGAAATTTGTACGGACAAAAGCGAAATGGCGATCAATAATAATCCAACGGTAGTTGAACTTAAAGAGAAAAGGAACGATAACTTCGCTCTGCGATTTGAACGGATTGCTTCTTTAATTAAAAATAGTATCATATTAGAAATTCGATTCGTCTATCCATCTTATTAATTTCCAGTTACCGGAAGTTGCTTCTCTTTTTAAGCTTACATTTACTCTCCCGTCAACTCGTACAATGTCTGTCGGATTAAATGTTATCGTTAAGTTAAAACCTCGAACGATATTTGCTTCAGAAGAATCCTCTGTTGAAGCGATAATATTATTCCAAATTAAATCAAAGCGTTCGGCATTTTGAAAGAGTCCGTGAGTAACTTTCATCTCCTCTTCCCTTCCCCAACTTACATCGAAACTTAAATCATAATCCCGGTAAGTAAACAAAAAATCGTCTCCAAGAATTTGTCCATAAATTGTTGTATCGCGAAACGTGTAGGCATATTGCAAATTCTGAAAAACTCCTTCAATTTTTGTTAAGTCGCCAACCGCCGATCCGGTTGATTCGCTTACGTCTAATGAAGGTGCAAAAGGATTTTTACATCCGGCGATGCTGATAAAAAAAAATAAAATTAAAATAATTTTTTTCATTTCAATTAGGTGAATAAAAACCTTTCAACTCGCTCCAACTTGCGTTCTGTGTACTTTTAATGTCACGCCACAAATAAATTGTCCAAACCTGGCGCGAATCACGAATCAAATTGAACTGAAGCTCGCCTTCAAAATTTTTTGATATTTCGTCATTATGAGGAACTACAAGAAAATAACTTGCCGTGTAAACTATGCTATTATCACCTGAGAAGGAAGAATTCTCATTGTTTTTTGTAAAGGTAATTGGCAAATCCTTGGCAATATGAGAAATTAAATTATTGAAATACTGTTCTTCGTTTTTTTTTGACCAGCCTTCAAGCAAAACCGGATAGAGCGAACTTGAACCTGCAGAAGGAATAAATTGAAATTCTTTTCCTGAAAAAGAAGAATCCGAAAAGCAGTTTAAATAGTTTTGTACATTTTTTTCCGATAAAGAATTCGTAAAATTTTGCAAGAGAATTTCAGGCGAAACTGCCACTTCGTAGTTGGATCTCGGTTGTTCAGGCCGTTCCGGCGTGCGGGCATTGAACAAATCACAACCGTTGAAAAAAAACATTAAAATGAAAAGGAAAACTACTTTTTCTTTTTGCATACGAGTATTAATCTGGATGAAGATTTTTCATCAAATATTTCTCCGGTGTAATTGCCAAAAATCATTTCAGTCGATAAGTTGGTTTTATCTAGCGCGTTTATCAATTCTCTTTTAGAATAAAGACGAACCGACTCACGATAATTTTTTCTATTTCCATTTTGAAGAAGTTCAATTTCTTTTATTACGTTATTTCCTTCAATCTTCCTTGACTGTTCAATAACCATATCATCTAAAACATCTTTTGAGAACGGGACTAAATTTCTTTTTACATATTCCGCATTAAGAAAATCGAAAACAAAAACTCCATCTTCGGAAAGGAGTTTTTCTACATTTACGAAAACAGCAAAATTGTCTTCATCATTTTCAAAATAACCGAAACTTGTAAACACATTCAGAATTAAATCGAATTTCTCAGGAAAAGTAACAGTACGAATATCGTCTCTAATGAACTTTGCACACAAACCATTTTTTTTTGCCTCATCAACAGCTACCGAAAGAAGTTTTGCGCTTTGGTCAACTCCGGTAACTTGAAAACCCATTTTCGCCAATAGTAATGCGTGTCTTCCCGCTCCACAGCCCAAATCTAAAACTTTTGCATCACCGGTTAGACTAACTTTACTAAGAATAAAAGAAATTAAAACTTCCGCTTCTTCATTGTTTCTATGTTTGTAAACGGTTAAATATTCTTCCGATTCAAACCACTCTTCAAACCAAAGTTTCACTAAAGAAGACCTCTGTTGGAGACGGCGCGTGCAATCGTAGCTTCATCGGCAAATTCTAAATCGCCACCAATCGGTAAACCGCGTGCAATTCGCGTTACTTTAATATTTAGCGGCTGAAGTAATTTCCCAAGATAAAGTGAAGTGGCATCACCTTCTGTGTCAGGATTTAACGCAAGAATAATTTCAGAAACTTCCTGTGTTTTAAGTCTTTTAAGAAGTTCATTAATTTTTAACGATTCCGGTCCAATTCCGCTTAACGGCGAAAGCACTCCGGAAAGAACGTGATAAACACCGTTAAACTCGTTGGTTCTTTCAATAGCAATGATATCGCTGGCTTCTTCAACGATACAAATAACCGAGTTATCTCTTTTCGGGCTTGAACAAATTTCGCAAACATCAAATTCCGTAATATTAAAACAGACAGAACAAAATTTTAATTTGTGTTTCAGATTATGAATTGCTTCAATAAGTTTTTCAACTTCATCGTTCGGCTTTTTTAAAAGATAAAGTGACAATCTCTGGGCGGTTTTCTTTCCGATTCCCGGGAACTTGCTGAATTCTTCTATAGCAATCTGCAATGGTTCGGAAATATTCACTTAAAACCCCGGGATGTTTAAACCGGGAGGAATCATTCCCTTTGTTAGTTTTCCCATTTCATCTTCCGACATTTTCTCTGCGGATTCCAAAGCTTTATTAACTGCTGCAACAACTAAGTCTTCCAAAAATTCTTTCTCGTCTGGATTTATAACCTGTTTATCAATCTCGATTGAAACAATTTTTTTATTTCCGCTTGCAACAGCTTTTATAATGCCGCCTCCTGCTTCCGCGGTAACGGTTCTATTGGCTAACCCGGCTTGGGTCTTCTGCATTTCTTCTTGTAACTTCTGGACCTGGCGAAGCATATCCTGCATTCCACCTTTCATTGAACCTCCGAACTATTTATTAGCATTTGTATTAATTTTCGTGCAAATATAAAACAATCAATTGACTTTTTATACTTTGATTTTGGAATTTTTTGATAAATTTCTCCCAAACATCATTTATATTGTAGTATTAAAATTTCAAACAATGAAGGAAGAAATAAAATCGTTACAGAAATGGCTTTTGACGATTTTTTCGTTCTTGACGAAAAGACCAAAAAGAAAATTAAAGATTACGGAGAACTCTCCGCTAAGGTAAATGCTTTTTTTCACGAATACGTGAAAGAATACCATATTCCCACATCGTTTGAGTATACTCTGGGAAACGGTAATTTAGTTTTTTCATCAACTGAAACTTTTCCTGTTTATATAAAAATTTTAAACACAAGTAATAAAAATATTTCGAAAATATTTTCTTTAGCAAAAAATACTCCTCTTCAGGTTCCCGTACTTGAAAACTATTTAAGTGCAGATTCTAATTATCAATTAAATGAACATCATATCATTTCTTTTAATATTCTTCCTTTGGCAGATTTTAAAATGATGGGAAGAATAGCAACCAAAGTAAACGTTATCCTCAAATCTTTCTTCGAAAGAAGGAATCTTCTTTTAAGTGAACTGAGTTGTACTTTTGGCAGGTGCGGTGAAAAAGTTGTTTTACTTGGACAGTTTTCTCCTCATCAGATAAAACTTCTCCCAAAAGATGAACCGGGAAATGGATTTGAGTTATCAACTCCTTCATCAATAAAAAAATATTTAGAACTTTTTCAAGAAAGTGTTCAACATTAAATGTTTACGAAATACGGATACTCTACCATAAGTCTGGTACTTGTTATTTGCTTGATGCTCGCAACAGCAAGTTTTTTCATCAACTCTATTCCGGTTCGGATTATACTTACGGTGTTGGTAATTTTTTTACTTGTGTTCACGCTAAATTTTTTCCGCGATCCGGAACGCATTACACCAACCGGTGAAAATATTGTAATCTCACCGGCAGACGGCACAATCCTTTTTGTTAAAGAAGTAACGGAAGAAAAATTCATCAAGGGAAAAGCAAAACAAATTTCGATCTTCATGTCCCCTCTCAATGTTCATGTTAACCGCATTCCGATTACAGGGAAAGTTGAATATTTGCAATATCACAAAGGTGAATATTTAGTTGCGTATGATGACAAAGCTTCTGAAAAAAACGAACGCAATGAAATTGGAATAACCGGAAAAATCGGAAAAGTACTTTATACACAAATAGCAGGTTTCGTTGCGAGAAGAATTGTCTCTGAACTTAAATTGGGCGACAGTGTTGTTGCCGGAAAGAGATTTGGAATGATCAAATTTGGCAGTCGGGTTGATGTTATTGTTCCGGAAACTTTTACAACTTCTTTAAAAAAAGGAGACAAAGTTTTTGCCGGAGAAACTATTTTATTTGAATCTTCCTTGGATTTAAAATGACTTTACAAAACATGAAACCAACAAAAAGAATTTTCCCAAATTCATTTACATCGTTAAATCTTTTTTGCGGATTTCTATCAATTTTAGAAACCGCACAGCAAGATTATAATTTAGCGGCTTTGCTGATTGGCGCCGCCGCTGTCTTCGATGCTCTTGACGGAGTCGCCGCTCGAATTACAAAGTCAAGCAGCCAGTTTGGCGTTGAACTTGATTCACTTTCCGATGTTGTTAGTTTTGGTGTCGCTCCGGCATTTTTAATTTATGAAATAGGATTAAATAGATTAGACACTCTCGGAATTATCTTTGCTGGAGTCTTTTTATTGTGCGGCGCATTCAGATTAGCAAGATTCAATACACAACTTGTTGGATTTAAAAAAGAATATTTTGTAGGACTGCCTATACCGACCGCTGCGTTAACCATCGCCGCATATATTTTAGTATTCGCAAACGATAATTATTTATCGTCTTCGTATAATCTTTATACAGTAACGCTTGTTCTCACATTAGCGTTTCTTATGGTTAGCAGATTTAGATATGAAACTTTACCGCATTTTACAAAACGCGGATTAAAAGAAAAACCATTTCATTTTTCTTTTTTGGCAATCAGTTTAGCGGCTCTTTTTTTAACGCAGGGAAGAGCAATTTTCTTAATCTTTCTTTTTGTCGTTCTCTTTGGTATTTTTAATTCAGTTTATTTGAAGTTAAAAAAAAATAAGTAAGGCTTACGTTGTACAAAGCAAAAGTTATTATCAAACGGAAAAAATCAATATTGGACCCGCAAGGGAAGGCTGCCGGACACGGCGCTGTTTTACTCGGATTCAAAAACATTACGAATGTACGAATTGATAAACAGGTCGAATTCCTTGTTAATGTTTCGGATGAAGAAACCGCAAGACAGGAAGTTTCCGAATTTTGTGTTAAACTGTTAAGCAATCCCACTATGGAAGATTTTGAAATTAATTTAGAAAAAATTGATGAAGCTTAAATTCGGTGTGGTTGTTTTCCCCGGCTCCAATTGCGACCACGATTCGTATAATGTATTAAAACATATTTTAGACCAGGAAACCGTTTATCTTTGGCACAAGGATACCGATCTGCAGAATTGTGATGTAATTATTTTGCCCGGTGGATTTTCCTACGGCGACTATATTAGAACCGGTGCTGTTGCTAAACTCTCTCCGATTATGAATTCGGTAATTGATTTTGCAAACAAAGGCGGAATAGTATTCGGTATTTGTAACGGATTTCAGATTTTAACAGAATGCAATCTGCTGCCCGGTACGTTGATTAAAAATAAAAACTTGAAATTCATTTGTAAAGATATTTATGTTACTGCCGTTAATGAGATTTCTCTTTTAACAAAATCACTTGAGAAAAAAACATTGCTGACACCGATAGCGCACGGAGAAGGAAATTATTTTACCGATGACGAAACATTAAAATCGCTTGAAAAAAATAATCAAGTCCTTTTTAGATATTCTTCGTCTAAAGGAGAAATTTCTGATGTATGCAATCCGAACGGTTCGATACAAAACATAGCAGGAATAATGAACAAAAACGGAAACGTCTTTGGTATGATGCCGCATCCTGAAAGAAGCAGCGATGGATTACTTGGCAAAACCGACGGTTTGCAAATTTTTAATTCTTTATTACAAAATTTTATTAAATAGAAGGATCAATCATGTTTAGCAATATTGGACTCCCCGAAATACTTATCATTATGTTTGTGCTTGTGCTTTTGTTTGGCGCTAAGAAAATCCCTGAACTTGCGCAAGGTATTGGCAAAGGAATGAAAGAATTCAAAAAAGCGATGAAAGACGATGACAGTGAGCATAAAATCTCTGACAAAAATCAATCATCAGAAAAAAAAGACTAACTTATGTTTGGCAATATCGGTGCAACGGAAATTATTGTAATTGCAGTTGTTGCTCTTCTTCTCTTCGGACCCAAAAAGCTTCCTGAAATGATGCAAAGCGTTGGCAAAGGAATTAAAGAGTTTAAAAAATCTCTTAACGAAGTTGAAGAAGAAATTAAAAATTCAATTGATGATAAGAAATAACCCGCACACTCTCCATTTCTAAAACTGCAAGAGGATTTTTTTGATTACTTATAAAAATCATAGCGAAAAGTTACGACTTCTAAAAGAAGGTAAATTATCTTTAGTAGAAAATGTTCAACATTTTCTTTCGCAAATAGAAGAAAGAAAAAACTTAAATGCCTTTACTTTTCTTTTCGCCGAAGAAGCTTTGCAAAAAGCAAACGAAGTTGAACAGAAAATTATAAGCGGCTCTTTCGGAAAACTTGCTGGGATGGTAATCGCCATAAAAGATGTTCTTGCAATAAAAGATAAACCGCTTACTTGCTCTTCAAAAATTCTAGAAAACTTTACATCTCTTTACACTGCAACGGCAGTACAAAAATTACTTGACGAAGGTGCTATTATCATTGGCAAAACAAACTGCGATGAATTTGCAATGGGTTCATCAAATGAAAATTCTGCTTTCGGCGCTGTAAAAAATCCGGTGGACGAAACCCGTGTTACCGGCGGTTCAAGCGGTGGCTCTGCTGCTGCAGTTGCGGCAAAGCTTTGTGATGTTTCTTTGGGAACTGATACCGGCGGCTCTATTCGCCAGCCCGCAGCATTTTGCGGCATCTACGGATTGAAACCAACTTACGGACTTGTCTCCCGGTTTGGATTAACCGCATTCGCTTCTTCTTTTGACAGCATTGGTCCATTCGCAAATTCAGTTGAAGATATCGCGCTCGTTTTGGAAGTTCTTGCAGGACACGATAAAAACGATTCAACTTCAATTAACACCGAAAAAAAATCATATTCAAATTTGATTGGCGATAACAAGCAAAAATTAAAAATCGGAATTCCGAAAGAATATTTTGCTGAAGGATTATCACCAGAAATAAAAGAACAAATTGATTTGGTAATTCATAAATTAAAAGAAATGAATTTTTCGGTTGAAGAAGTTTCTCTTCCGCACACAGAGTTTGCAATAGCAACTTATTATATTTTAACAACCGCAGAGGCTTCTTCAAATCTTGCCAGGTTTGACGGAGCGCGATACGGTTATCGATCACAGCAAAGTTCTTCATTGTCAAAAATGTACAAAGCTTCCCGCTCGGAAGGATTTGGCAGCGAAGTAAAGCGAAGGATTATGCTTGGAACTTATGTTTTATCTTCAGGTTATTACGATGCTTACTATAAAAAAGCGCAACAAGTAAGAAGAAGAATTAAAGAAGATTTCGTCAACGCTTTTTCTCAAGTTGATGTTCTGCTAACGCCCACAACTCCAACCACAGCATTTAAGCTTGGTGAAAAAACAACCGATCCGCTTGAAATGTATTTGAGCGATATTTTTACCACTTCAGCAAATCTCGCCGGAATTCCGGGGATCAACATTCCAATTGCAAAAGATAAAAACAACCTGCCGATAGGTTTACAGCTATTGGCAAATCAATTTGAAGAAGAAAAACTTTTGCAGATTGGAACAATTTTAGAAAAAGAAATACTTACACATTAAGTTTGTCGTTTTTCAATTGAGATTCTTCACTTAAAGTTTTTTTATAATCGATCATTTTTTTCATAAGATTACTATCGCTCAAAGAGAGCATCTGCACCGCTAATAAACCTGCATTCTTCGCTTGATTAATTCCTACAGTTGCAACCGGAACACCAGCCGGCATTTGCACAATTGAAAGAAGCGAATCCAAACCATCCAACGATTTTGCTTTCACCGGAATGCCAATTACTGGAAGCGGTGTGTAAGCCGCAGTAATACCGGGCAAATGCGCTGCCCCGCCCGCTCCTGCAATAATTATTTTTATTCCGCGCTTTTGCGCTTCGCTTGCAAATCTTGCTAATATTTCCGGCGAACGATGTGCCGAAATTACTTTTACTTCAAATGGAATTTTAAATTGTTGAAGTATATCGATAGCTTCTTTCATAACGGGCAAGTCAGAATCGCTTCCCATAATAACTCCGACGATTGGTTTTTGTGTTTTCATCATTTTCTCTTTTTTAATTGAATATTAGGCGCAGAATGAATTCTGAGCTACGAAAAATAATTTGCTAAATGTTTTTCCAGTCAATCTTTTTAATTTGATCGCCATCGGATTGAAGTATTACTGCGCCTTCATCATCCGTTCGGAAAATTTGCGAATGAAGTTTATCCAATCGATCTAAAACAACTTGCGATGGATGACCAAATTTATTTTGTTCACCAACACTAACTAAACTAATATTTGGTAAAACAAAATTAAGAAAATTTTCGCCGGAACTCGTCTTACTCCCATGATGTCCTATTTTTAAAACATCTGTATCCAAGAAATTTTTCCAATGAGAAGTTAAATATTTTTCCATTTTTATATGCGCATCGCCGACAAAAAGTAATGAAGTTTTTCCATAAACAATTTTCACTATGCCGCTTCTATCATTAATCTTAAAAGTATTGATCGGTGATTTATGTGTATCGCAAAGAAAATATACTCTGGCTTTTTCATCGGTTACAACCGTATCACGGAAATACTTATATGGTATTTTTTTTATTGCAAGAAGTTGTTCAAAATAAAGATCATTTTTATCAGTTGAATCCAAATCCGGTTTAAATATTTCGTTTATCCGGTTTTCATTTACTAAAGAAACTAAGCCGGCAAAATGGTCGGTATCCATGTGAGAAATAATTCCGTAATCTATTTTTGCAATTCCAAGATAATCAAGCAAGGGAATGATCACACGAGCGCCGTTATCATAATTGAATTGCGAGCTTCCGCCATCAATTATAACAGTTTTGCCGTTAGGAAGTTTTATAAGAAACGAATCCCCCTGACCGACATCAATCATCATTACGGAAAGTTTATCGTCCGGTAAGAGATTTTTGTTATCAAGCGAGCAAAAAACAACGGTGTTGACAGCAATTAGAAAAATCAAAAGCAATTTTGTAAACATCCGCTTTATATAACGCAAAGTAAAAATCAAGAAGAAGAGAAAGCCATAAAAGATTATTGAATCTTGCAGAGTAAAATTTGGCACGCGGATAAAAGAGAAATCTTGTGTTGCTGATATTTTTATTAACCAATAAAGGAAAGCTATTAATCCATCTCCAGCTGAAGCAAAAATGTTGGCAGCTTGCAGAGAAACAGTCGAGACAAATAATGTTAACAAACCGTTTGCAAGAATTATAGAAATTCCCGGGATAACAAACAGATTTGAAATCAACGCGATAATTGAAATTTTTCCAAAATAATAATTTATAAAAGGAAGCACTCCTATCTGCGCTGCTAATGACATAAAGAACATAACCAAAATCGCTTTGACAAATTTATTTTTCAAATTTAATTCTTTTAACCATGTTGAAAAATATGGGTAAAGTCCAATAGTTGCCATAACGGCAACAAACGAAAGTTGAAAACCGGGATCGAAAAGTTGATTCACATCTATTAACAAAATTGCCAGCGCGGCGATAGCAATTGTGTTCCACGCATTAATTTCTCTGTTGGATAAGGATGCCGCAAACACTACTAAAGCCATTATTGTAGCGCGCAATACGGCTGCTTGCAATCCGGTGATCAATAAAAAGAGTATGAGCGTTATTATTGTTAATGTTGTGCGAAGATAGATATTCACCCTTCCGAAGAGAATGATAAATATTACAGCAATGAATCCGACTTGCTGCCCGGAGACCGCAAGAACATGCGCCACACCGGAATTGATAAACTCCATTTTTGTTTCATTATCGATTTCACTTTTATCTCCCAGCAGCAATCCCTTTATTAAACCGACAGCTTGCGGTTTTTGCAGCTCATCAATTCTTTCTGCAATACTTTTTCTTACTGAAAAAATCAATGAAGGAAAAGGAGAAACAGTAGAACGAAGTATCTCAACATCTTTTGGATTTTTGACTGAAAGAAATCCCGTTACTCCTTGTTTTAATAAATATGCCCGATAATCAAACTCCCCCGGATTGCGAGTATCCTTCCCTTTATTGTACACTCCTTTTATCGATATCACATTTCCCGGATTAAGTTTTTTGTAGAGATTTAAGAATTCAATTGTATCGCCGGCTTTAACGCGACAAATGATGACATACTTCCCGGTTACTTTTTTATTTGCAGTAATAATTGAATCCGTGACAAGTTTAAACTTGAAATCAAGTTTTCGTTTCATCTCGATATCAGTAATTCGCCCGACCATTTTAACATCTTTTACAAATTGCTCTGCAACCGGATAATGTACTTCATCTTTATTTTGGAAATAGAATAAAAGCATTCCGAAAAAGAAAACTGGAAATAAGGAATAAGTGAAGGAAGGAATTTCGATAATCTTCGTTTTAATAATTTTCATTACGATAAATGAAAAAGCAATTGAAAATAAAAACATAAAACCAAGGAAGTACAAACCGATTTGAAAAACGGATTGAACAATTATCCCTAAAATAAAACCGATTGTTATACTGATTAAAGGATAATGCTTCAGCATAAATTTTTAATGATTGCGTTTTTGATATCGGATAAATCGGAGATGCTTTCTGATATAATTTTCGCCTTACGTCCGGCAGTTATCAACAATGAAGGATTTGTAGTATGCGTTTTCACTGATAAGTCTTCAACATTCCCGTGATCGGAGCAAAGAATGATCGAAAGTTTTTCTTCATCACATTGAGTGAAAATTGTGTAAAGAAATTCATCAAGAGTTTTGAGTGTTGATTCTGTGTCCTCATCATATCTGCCGTGTCCGAGATGATCAGTCAAAAAATACTCAAATGCCGTAAAAGAATTTTTGTAGGAAATATTAAGCAGATTTTCCGCCGCAAGTTTCGCTGATATTATTGGAAGATTGTATCCCAGCTTTTTATTCCACCGGGCATTGGTAATTTCTGCTGTTAACGCATTACCGGCAACGACATCGTCATAACCGTTAAGATGCATTCCATTAAGATTACAGCTTAGGGTTGTTACGCTTAACCGTTTTTTACCGGAATTTATATAATCAAAAAATAATTGCGGATAAGCGTTCGCAAACGTCACTTTTTCTTCTTTATCAAAAAAATATTTGAAAATGTTTTCCTCTTTAATTATCGGGATGAGAGTTGAATACGGAAATGGTCCGAAGTGCTGATTAATAATTTGCGGAGCTTTTACTCCACAGAAAATGGATGTTTGCCCTGTGCCGCTTTGTGGAAGTCCTTCTATTCCCATTAAAGCATCAACCGGGGAAAGAAATATTTTTCCGTTTGTTAAAAATTGATTTTCAAGATGCGGAATTTCACCGAATATTTTTTCGAACGTTTGAAAACCATATTTGAAAAACGGATTCCACTCATAATCTTTCTTCCCGATACCTACACCGTCCAGAAAAAGAAGAAGAATATGATGACCTGGTCTTTCCATTTTACTGTTTCACTTTAGATTCCACCATAATAGTAACGGGACCATCATTAAATATTTTCACTTTCATCATCGCACCGAAAATTCCGGTTTTTATTTTTGTTTCATCCATATTATGCTTTAGTCTTTCAATAAATTTTTCGTATAATGGAATTGCTATCTCTGGTTTAGCCGCATCAGTAAAGCTCGGGCGGTTTCCCTTTTGCGCGTCTCCGTATAAAGTAAATTGAGAAACGACTAATATTTCTCCGTTTATATCTTTTACTGAAAGATTCATTTTTTCATTTTCGTCTTCAAAGATGCGCAAGTTGCAGCATTTATCTGCTACAAAATTAATGTCATCAATCGTATCGGTTGTTTTTATTCCGAGAAGAAGAACAAGCCCTTTCCCAATTTCCGCAGAGTAATTTTCACTTTCAATAACTACAGCACCTTCACTCACCCGTTGAACCAACGCTCTCATTTCCATTCCCCTTTTATAACGCGGTCGATGTTGGAATAATCTTTCCTAATTTCAATCGAAGAAAAATTATGTAACTCAAAAAGTGATTTAACTTGTGCAGATTGCCCGGCACCTAATTCAAAAAATATTTTTCCGTTTTCATTTAAATATTTTTTTGATGATTCAATTATTTTCCGGTAGAACGTAAAGCCATCGGAAAAATCCGTTACGGCAAAGTCCGGTTCATGTGCTACAATTTCTTTTTGCAGAGATTGAAATTCGAGTTGAGAAACATACGGCGGATTTGAAACAATGATATCTAACTTTTCATCGATAGGTAAAGATGCAATCAAAACGTCGTTTTGTAAATAAGTGATTCTTTGCGACACGTTATGTGTTTCCGCATTTTGTTTAGCTACTGCAAGCGCTTCAGGGCTTTTATCGACGGCTACTATTTTTGCATTCGGAAGATGTTTTGCCAAGGCAACCGCAATAATGCCGCTTCCTGTTCCTATATCTAAAATATTCAATTCAGCTTCTTTATCAGTTGAATTAAGTACCGTCTCAATCAGAATTTCGGTTTCCTGGCGCGGAATTAAAACATCTTTATTAACAAAAAAGGTCAGTCCATAAAATTCAACATGTCCTAAAATATATTGCAGCGGCTCACGATTTCCACGCCGCTTCACAAACGCCCGGTAATTATCAACCTCTTCTTCTTTAATAGGTTTATCAAACGATAGATAGAGATCCAGTCTTTTACAATTTAATATTTCAGCTAACAGGAGTTCAGCATTTAACCTCGCGGAGTCAATTCCCTTTTGTTCAAAGAAATTTGTAGTTAAATTTAAGAGTTCAAGGACGGTGTGCATATGTAAATTTTTTATTCAATTGAATTTGAAAAATTGTAAATTGCAACAAATTTTTTTTCTGTTCACGTTCAAAATAAGAAAGTATTCCCTTTTTAAGAAGTTAAATGAATATAGATAAAAGTAAAATCAAAAAAATCCTCTGCATCAAGTTGCGCGGTATTGGAGATGTCGTTCTTTCAACGGTTGTTTTTGATAATTTGCTCAAAGAATTCCCAAATGCAAAAATTGATTATTTAACCGAACCACCGAGCAAAGCTGCGTTGGAAAAACTTTCTTTTTTAAATGATATTATTCTCTATAAAAAGAATGAGACTTTTGCCGGATTAAAAACCATTGCAAAAGTTTTTTTTAACAAATATGATTTGGTTTTAGATTTTTATTCTAATCCAAGAACGGCAGCAATAACCTATTTCAGCCGCGCAAAATACCGTGCCGGATTTCCATACCGTGGAAGAACATACGCGTATAATTTGTTTGGTCCGGAAGAACGCAATAAATATCATGCAGCGCAGCTTCATATTGAATTTATAAAAAGCGTTGGAATAAAAACAGATTCAGCCAATCTTCATTTTGGTTTGGATGAGCATGACATTTCTTTTGCTCATGAATATTTCAAAAATAATTTTAATGGAAAAGATTTTATAGTTGTACTTAGCCCAAGCGGTGGATGGGAATCAAAAAAATGTGATGCGTCTAAATTTGCAGAGATAGCCGATGCGGTAAATGAAAAGTATCATGCAAAATTTCTTATTCTTTGGGGACCTGAAGATTACCAAGATGCAATTGCAATTCAAAACAATATGAAAGGACCTTTAGTCCTCGCGCCGAAGACGACTATACGCGAAGGAGCCGCTTTGATGCAAGCTGCTAAATTGGTGATAGCTAATGACAGCGGACCGATGCACATTTCAACCGCTGTTGGAACGCCGGTTCTCAGTCTCCACGGTCCAACTAGTCCGCGTTTACAAGGTCCATTCGGTAATAAACATGAATGGATTAATCTTAGTGAGTTAGATTGTATTGAATGTAATCTCCTTGTCTGCCCGAAAAATCATGAATGTTTTAAAAATTTACCGGTTGAACGGGTATTGTCCAAAGTGGATTCGATAATTTCTAAAAATAAGATAGTTATTGCTCCATGATTATAAATTCTAGTAACACCATGATTGATTTTCAAAAGATCAGTAAAATATTGATCGTCCGTTTAGGAAAGATCGGCGATTTAGTTGTTACCTCATTTGTATTTGAAATTTTTAAAAATAAATTTCCAAAGATCGAAATTCATTTACTTACGCTTCCCTCTAATAAAGAAGTGATAAAGTATAATCCTAATTTGACTAAAGTTTTCTACTCAAAAAAAAATCTTTCTCTATATTTTAAACTCTTTTCTATTCGAAAAGAAAAATATGATATGATGCTTGATTTCAATGATAATCCGTCTTCTACAAGCGCCATGCTATTTAGATATGCAAAAGCGAGGATCAAAGCCGGTTATGATTTCACAAAGTACAATCGAGTTATCAACTTCAAAATCAAGCCGCTTCGAAAAGAAAATACACATATAATTGAGAGAATGAAAAATTTTCTGATGCAACTGGGACTTCATGTTGAGGAAAATCTTATAAAGCCTTTTTTTTATTTAGGTTCTGATGTACTTGCAGAAGTTCGGACGGAGCTAATGCCGGCAGAAAATCAACATCTAATTATGATCAATCTTTCTGCTGGGGCAAAAATACGTTATTGGAGTGATGAGAAATGGATTTCATTAATCAGCTTGATCCAAGCCAACAATAATAATTTTTCCATTATTCTTCTTTCTACTGAAGAGGATTTTATTCACAAAGAAAAAATCGCCACTACTCTTAAACTTAAAATATATAATCAAGGAATGTTTACATCAATTCAACACTTTGCAGCTTATATCCAATGTGCAAAACTTTTGATTACACCCGATACATCAGCAGTACATATAGCCTCCGCGTTCGGGATTCCTACGATAGCGCTTTTTCCAAATCCGGAGTGGAATTTCGTTAGCTGGCAACCATATCGTGTTGCTAACCGTGTAATTAAATCGTCAACTGAAAATGTAAATGATATTTCTGTTGAAGAAGTTTTTAGTAAATTTAAAAGTCTTATTAACGAAATAGGTTTAGCATAAATGATGAAGAAAGAGAAACTTTATCCGATTCCGTCTTGTAAAAATTTTAATGGTTATAAACCATGTTTCCCGGACTATAATTGCTGGGAACACGGATGTAAAGAAAATATTTCGATTGGACAGAAAACCCTAATTATTAATCTTGATGCCATGGGCGATGTGTTAATGACAACCGCACAGCTTAAAAGTATAAAGAAGAAATTTCCCGAATCTTCTATCTTTTGGATTACGCTTAAACCCGCTGATCAACTTCTTTTAAACAATCCTTACGTTGATCAAGTTTTCAAATATGATTTTGAATCACTATCCATTCTTCAACAAATGGAATTCGATTACGCTTACAACATTGATAAATCGCAGCGTTCGGCTTCACTGTTGAATTCAATTTCGGCAAAACACAAACTTGGATTTGGACTTAACCCAGACGGCAAAATTATTCCACTCAACGACGGCGCTTTTTATAATTATCAACTTGGAATGGACGATCATTTAAAATTTAAAGTGAATCAACGCACCGGACAAGATTATCTTTCCGAAACTCTTGAACTCGATTATGAACGAAATGATTATGTTTATCAATTCTCTGATGAAGAACTTGAGTTTCAACAAAAATATAAAAATGAAGTTGGACTTGAAGAGAACGATTTGATAGTTGGTTTTAATACCGGCTGCTCAAATCTTTTCCCGAATAAAAAAATGACCGTTGAACAACACCATCAAGTTATTGAACAATTACTGAATCATAAAAAATATAAAATTCTTCTTTTCGGCGGACCGGAAGACACAAAACGAAACGAGCAAATTGCACAGCCGTTCGGAGATAAGATTATCAATACCCCAACCACTATGGGACTACGGCGCGGAGTATGTTTTGAAAATCTCGCCGAGTTAATTATCACCGGCGATTCCTTTGGAATGCACATTGCGATTGCTCTAAAAAAATATGTCATTGCATGGTTCGGACTTAGCTGCTGGACGGAAATTGATTTGTATGACCGCGGCATAAAACTTTTTCCCAAAGATTTATTTTGCTCACCTTGCTGGAAGAAATCATGTCCTTATGACTTGGAATGTGTTCAACAAATCGATTTAAAACGAATTGACAGTGAAGCGACAAACTACTTTGATTCCAAAGAAAAATAATAACCTGGATTTTCTTTTTTCGTTTGCAAAAAGAATTCACCGCCCTCTTTTACTTGATGGAGCGATGGGGAGTTTTCTTCAACAAAAAGGAATTAAATCGCATCCGCAACTCTGGATGTCAATGGCGAATCTAACACATCCTGAGGAAGTTATAAAAACGCATCAAGCATATATTAAAGCGGGCGCAGATATAATTACCACCAATACTTTTCGCACTAATCCGGTTTCGATTAAAAAATCGACTGGAAAAATTAGTGGTTTCGATTTTGTTCAAAAAAGTGTGAGGCTTGCCAAAACGGCAATTGGGGATAAACAAATTTTAATTGCCGGTTCAAATCCCCCGGCAGAAGATTGTTATCAAGTTGAAAGAACGATTTCAAAAAAAGAAATCGAGACTAATCATGCAGAACATATCGAATATCTCATAAATTCCGGCTGTCATTTTATTTTGAACGAAACGCAGAGCCATTTAGATGAAATTCTTTTCATCGCAAAATTCTGTAATAAAAACTCCATTCCTTTTGTGATGAGTTTATTCTTTACAGACGATCTCAAGCTATTAAGCGGAGAAAATCTCTTCGATATAATTAAATCGGTTGAAGAATTTAATCCGCTCGCAATTGGTTTGAATTGTATCTTACCAAAGACTTTTCAAAAAGTATTTCGGAAACAAAACAAAGAAAAATCATGGGGATTTTATTTGAACTGCGGAAGCGGAGCGTTCAATAATGAAAACATTACCTGCGGTATTTCACCGATAGACTATTCACAAGAAGTAAAAAAGTATTTAAAGAAGAATCCGGCTTTCATCGGCTCGTGCTGCGGTTCTTCGCCAAATCATACCAAAGAATTAAAAAAACTTTTAGATGAAAAAAATAGTAATTAAATCTCCGGCAAAAATTAATTTTGGTTTAAATGTTGTGTCAAAGCGTGGTGACGGATTCCATAACATTGAAACAATTTTTTATCCCGTTGAACTGCACGATGTTTTAACTTTCGAAAAGGCGGAGAGATTTTCTTTCACATGTAATGATGAACTCATTCATAATGATGAAAATAATCTAGTAATAAAAGCCATCCGGTTAATAGAGCTGTTTGTGAAGAAAGAAATTAAAGTTTCAATTACTCTGGAGAAAAATATTCCGATCGGCGCCGGTTTAGGCGGTGGAAGTTCAAATGCAGCACATACACTGCTATCAATTAATGAATTATTCGCATTTAAAATAAATGAAGAAATATTAAAAGGATTTGCACTCCAACTCGGTTCAGATGTTCCATTTTTTCTTCATCCCGTTCCATCATTTGCAACTTCGCGAGGCGAAATACTTTCTCCAATTGAATTTGAAATTACCAAACCAATTCTGTTTGTAAATCCTGGAATTCACATTTCAACTAAATGGGCTTATCAAAATATTACTCCCAAAGAACCGGATTTTTCTCTCTCATCATTGCATTCAAATTCCTTCCAAAATATTTCTTCTCTTAACGGAAGAGTAGTAAATGATTTTGAAGAAATTGCATTTGCAACACATCCACAATTGGCTGAGATTAAAAAAACCATGTTTGATTTTAAAGCAGAGTTCGCTTTGATGAGTGGAAGCGGATCAACTATGTTTGGTATTTTCCCGGATGATGATTCAGCTCAAAGTGCATTACAATATTTTTCAAAAAACTATTTCACATATTTACAATGAAAACATTTTTCATCTCAGGATTACTCACTTCAATACTTTTTCTTTCAATTCATTGCACATCAACTTCCTTTAACATTCACTCGCGCGCAGAATGGAATGCCGGTAAACCCAAAGCATACAAATCTCAAGTGCCGGTAAGAATCACCATTCATCATGAAGGTGAAATTTTCAATCCGGAAAAAGAATCGAGCGAACAACACATAAAAAATATTCAAACATGGGGAATGGGTGAAGCGCGCAATTGGAGCGATATTCCCTATCATTTTTTAATTGATCTAGATGGGAATATTTTTGAAGGAAGAAATGTTTTTACCGCTGGCGAAACCGCTACCGAATATGACCCGGAAGGGCATTTGCTTATTACGTGCCTCGGGAATTTTGAAGAACAAAAAGTAACTGACAAGCAATTAAATGCTTTAATTGATCTCACCGCTTACTGCTGTAAGAAATATCAAATTGACCCTTCGACAATAAAAGCGCATAGAGATTTCGCAAAGACATTGTGCCCCGGAAAAGATTTATACCGCTATTTGGAAAGCGGTTATCTTGAAAACGAAGTTAAAAAGAGAATTAAGTAACAGCCGATTCGAGAAATTCAACATAACTTTTGTCCGCATTAATTTTAGTTCTTATTCCGAAAGGAATGGTGTAATTCGCTTTGCGGTGTCCGTGCGGAAAATTTTTAATAACTGGGAAAGGTAAATCACCTAAATAATTCTGAAGGACTTCATCTAAAGTCAAAGTTTTTTTGTCAACATCTTTTTCTACACAATCAGAGAATTCACCTAAAAGTAAGCCGGATAATTTTTCCAATATTCCTGAAATTAAAAGTTGATTCAACATTCTATCAATCTTATAAGGTGCTTCGTCAATATCTTCAAAAAAAAGAATTTTGTTTTTCAACTTCGGTAAAAATGGAGTTCCTAAAAGTGAAAGAATCAACGAGAGATTTCCGCCTATGATTTCGCCGTCAGCTTTTCCCTTCTTTATTGACTGAAGAGTTTCGCCTTCCGGTAGAATAACTTTTCCCATTTTTTTTGTAGAAGTGATAGTCCGCCAGAAATTTTCTTCGGTATACCGATTTATTTCAGAATGAAAATCTACAGCAAGCATTGGTCCGGCAAAAGTTACAAGATTTGCCTTGTGAAAAAACGCAAGTTGGAGTGCCGTGACATCGGAATAGCCAACAAATATTTTTGGATTTTTCCTTATGATCCGATAGTCAATTTTATCAAGTAGCCTTGGGGAACCGTAACCGCCGCGCACACAAATAATCGCTTTAATTTTATTATCGGCAAACATGGCGTGTAAATCTTCAACCCGCTCTTCGTCTGATCCGGCAAGATAACCGGAATATTTACCAACATTTTTTCCGACCTCGACTTGATAACCGAGTCGCTCAAAGTAGGCTACTCCTTTGTTTATGCGGCTCAAATCATCAGGGGAAGAAGCAGGAGAAATTATTCCGATGGTATCTCCATTGCGAAGACTCTGCGGTTTTTGTGCTTTCATGGAATTCCCTTTGTTAGAAATTTTTTAACGCTTCTTCTTCGGTAGAATAAATGGAAAATAATTTATGGAATCCTGAAATTGAAAATACTTCTGCAATTTGTTCATTCATTGATGAAAGAGCGAGTGTTCCCTTTTTCTGCTGCAACAATTTTGTTAAAACGATAAGCACGCGCAAACCTGCACTACTTATAAACGACAATTCCGAAAAATCAATCAAAATTTTCTTTGCTCCTTTTTCAATTAAAGAAGAAGCCGTTTCTTGAAAGCCTGTTGCATGATTAAAATCAAGATTCCCTTTAGGAGAAAGGATTAGAATACCATTTACTTCTCGTTGCGACATTTCCATTTGAACCTCTAATGTTAAGTTAATTTTTTAGAAATAGTTAAAATATTTTTCCCGTTTGTTCTCTTGTACTCGAAAGTATCCATTACTGTTTTTACCAAATAAATTCCAATTCCACCCGGTTTTCTATCCTCTAAAGGAATATCTTTCGGTTCCGGAACCGTTAAAGGATTGAATTCAACTCCATCATCAAGAAATTCTAAAACAACTTTATCAACATAGCTATTTATTTTTATTTGTATGTCATGCGAATTTCCATCTTGAAAAGAATAACTGATTGTATTCACTAATATTTCTTCCATCGCCAAACGAAGCTTATAAATAACGGATAACGACAAGTTTTGCATATTACAAAATTTGATGAATTGATAAATAGCTTTGGATATCTCTTCCGATGAGTTTTTTACAATGATTTCAAAACCGCCGGTCGCTTGTTCTTTCATCGACTAATCATTCTCCATCGGCTTTATCCACTTGATCACAAACGATGTAATGTCATCTGACTGAGGAGCCGTAGCTGAGAATCGTTTAACTTCTTTAACTGAATTGAGAACCAACTCTCTCGCCGAGCTCAATCTTTGTGAATCTAAAAATACCTCGAGTCGTTTTTCCGAATAAAGTTCATCCAAATTATTTTGAGCTTCGGTGATTCCGTCTGTATAAAGAAAAAGTGTATCATTTTCCGCTAATTTAATTTTCGCTAATTGATATTGATAATTATCAACTATGCCGACCGCGATATCCCCGGTCTTTTCAATTTTCTTAACTTCGCCATTTAGAGAAACGATAAATGGCAAGTTATGACCGGCATTAACAAAATCAACTTCCCCTGTTTTCAGATTTATTCTTCCGAAAAATATTGTAACAAACATAGATGAATCATTTTCCACGCAGAGATCGTTGTTCACTTTAGCAATTATTTCATTCAATGGAAAATTAATTGAAGTAGATGCTTTTATTAAAGTCTTCGTTACAGCCATAAATAAAGAGGCGGGGACACCCTTACCAGAAACATCACCGATGGAAAAATAAAGAAATGAATTTTCTAAAAGGAAAAAATCATAAAAATCTCCACCAACTTCTTTTGCGGGTTCGATAACGGCATAAATATCAAATTCCGTTCTATCCGGGAACGGCGGAAATATTTTGGGGAGAATTCCCATTTGAATTTCGTGAGCAATTTTCAACTCACTTTCCATTTTTTGTTTTGCCGCAGTTGTTTCCATTAAATTATCAATGTACTGCCGCAAAGATATTTTCATAAAATTAAAAGAAATCGCTAAATGGCTTACTTCATCTTTTGATTTCATCTCCGGAATAGCCACATTAAAATTCCCCCCGGCAATTTCATCTGTTGCAGCTGCAAGTTTTTTAAGCGGACGGGTAATCCGGTTAGCAAGAAAAGCAATCGCAATAATTAGAAGAATTGCACCAAGCAGATTATAAAACAAAATATATTTTGTTAATGCGTTCAGATCAGCCATCAGCTCATCATCTGGAATAACAACGCCAAGTGACCAATCATTTGTAAGCAGTGGAATATAATAAAGCCATATATTTTTTTTATCTAAAAATTGTTTTAGGAATATGAAATCGGATTTGCCGTGCAGCGCCTCTTGCCCGAACTTTCTAACGGCTGAATCATTATATTTTTCTGCAACGCTAAAAATTGTTTCATTCATAATAAAATCTTTTTTAGGATGCGTCACAAAAGTTCCGTCGTGCGAAATTAAGAAAGCATAGCCATTCTTATATAACTTTACATTTTTCACTATTTGTTCCAGCCAATGAAGATCAATTTCTGCAGATACTACACCGGCACAAATTCTTTTTCCGTTTTTATTCAAATAAAATGGGGCAGAAAAAGTCGCCAGAATTTTCGAATTATTATCAACATTGTAATATGGTTCGCTCCACATTGCTTTACCGAGTTCTTTTGGAATTAAATACCAGTCTTTTATCCGGTAATTATTTTCCGGGGATTTCAGATAAACAGTTTTTAATGTACCGTTGTTTTTATAAATATAAGGAGCAAATTCACCTTTTACTCCTGCAAATAAACCGGGTTCAAATGCAATAGTAACGCCGGTAATTTCATTGCTCGATGCAGTGACACTTGTAAGCAGGTTGAGCATCTCCTTTTTGGTTAACGTTGAATGCTCTAGGTGATAAGCCAATGTGTAAGGAATTTTTTCCACATTAGTCAATATTATTTCAATTTTGTTAACCGTAGCTAGGGAAAGATGCTTGGCGTTTAAACGAACATTCTTTAATAAAATTTCGTGTGAGCGGGAAAAATTGCTGCCGAAAATAAACACAAAAATAATTCCGCTTACGGCAAGAATTGAAAAAATTAATTTTACAGCTAAAGAATTTCTAAGGCGAACCATAAGGCGACCTGTAAAAATCTTTGAATGAAATATTCTGTTTGATATACCCGCTTTCTTTCAATGTCTTTACTACATTTTGAAAATCTTTCTCCCGCAATTCTCCGATTTTTTCTCCATCGGAAGGCTGAAACAATTTATTCATTTGCCGAAACATCCATCGTTGATGCATCTCATTAGCGGCGTATTTTGCTTTCGTCAAATATTTCATAACAAGTTGAAGCGTTTCCTCTTCATGGCTGAAGGCGTATTTCCAACCTTCTAATGTTGCGGCTACAAAAGTTTTACAAACCTTCTCATTTTTATTGAAAAAATCTTCGAGCACGTAAATACCGTCTTCAGGGAAATTTAAATCATAATCTTGAAAACGAAAAATCGTTAAATCTTTTTCATCGTATCCGCTGTTTTTTAAAAGATGATATTCGTTATACAGCATCACCGAAGTAACATCAACAACATCGCGGTTAAAAATATTTTGTGTTTCCGAAAGAGGAAATATTTCTACCTTCAAATTGAATTTCTTAAAAAGAGCTAAAGGTTGAATTCTAAAATCTTTTTGCCACATTGCAACCTTTTTCCCGTTCATGTCTTTTATGGAATGAATACCATTCCCCTTTTTAGCAACTAACATTAAAGCGGAACGTTGGATAAGTTGACCAATATTAATTAGTTTAACATTTTTATCTCTAACTTGTAAAGCAGAAGAAAGCCATGCCAAACAAATATCGGTTTTTTTTTCTTTCAACCAATCCAATGAAGACCGGTTTGGACCGCCGGTGATAAGTTCTACGTTAAGTCCGTTCTTCTTATAAATTCCTTTTTCATAGGCGATAATAAATCCGGCAAATTGAGCTTGTGGAATCCAGTGTGGGAGAAATCGAAGGGATGTTTCATTTTTCTGTTGAGAAAAAAGAGTCAGCGTAAAAAAGGAAAGCGAAAGTATTATAAAGACTTTTTTCATTTACGTGAAAATTATGTTTTTGTTTTCAGTAAAATAAGAAATTTTTTCTATGGAGTGCAATTTTAAAACAAAACTATTCCATAATTTAGAATTGTGAAAGTGCTGTTCATCCCTTAAAAAGTGTTAGCTCTCAGGGAACAGAAGTGTAAAAGTAGTTCCTTCATTTGGAACACTTTCTACACCAAGTGAGATATTTTGAAGTTCGGATAACTTTTTTACAATTGAAAGACCGAGTCCTATGCCGGTTGAAAGACCTTTTCTCGATTCTTCCGTTCTAAAAAACCGGTTGAAAATATTTTTAATCTGCTCTTCTTTTATACCAATACCGGTATCTGTTAATTGAATTGCGATATGTTTATTCAACATTTTTACCGAGAAGGTTATCGTTCCGCCTGAATTGGAATATTTAATCGCATTTGAAAGAAGGTTTTCGATGATAATCGTCAACATTGAAAACTCCGCTTTTACCACAACATTTTCCTGAATCGATTTCTGAAAAGTGAGATTCTTTGATTTCAATATTTCAGCGTAACGATTTTTCATATCCTCAAAAAGATTATCCACATTTATTGGTTGAAGAAAAACTCTGACCGAAGAGGTTTCATGTCTTGCTAAAAATAAAAGTTGGTCAATCAATTCAGACATTCTTTTCGTTTCTTTCATTACATCGGAAATTTTTGCGGTGTATTGTTCCGGGGTTCTCGGTTTTCTTATCAGCACTTCAAGAGTCCCCTGGATAACGGAAAGAGGCGTTCGCAATTCATGCGAAGCGTCGGCGGTAAATTGCTTTTCTCGCAGTAATGCTTCTTCCAACCGTGAAAGAAGTTCGTTAATATTTTTACTCAATAAATAAATCTCATCTTTATGTTTCGGGAAAGGAATTCTTTCCGACAAGTTTTCCTTAGTTATTTTTTCAGCGGTTGTGATTACTTCGTTTATCGGTTCAATTGTTTTACCTGCAATTGAGCGCGAAATTGTGAAAAGAGCAATTAAAAAAATTGGATAGGCAACAACAAGAACCACAAAAAGGTTTTGTAAAACCATTGTTGCTTCTTTTAACGGAATTGCAACAAGAATTGTCCCGACATTTTTTTTATCCCGGTTGATTATCGGCGCTTGGTATTGCCTAATAGGTTTTCCATTAATCACAGATGAAAAAAATATTTCTTCTTTTAGAGTATTTTGGTAGATTAAAGACTCTTGAAGTAAATTTGAAGTTTTTTGAATATTGGAACCGTTAGTATCCAATACTTGAACAAAGATTGGAGTGGCTTCCACGTTGCCATGTCCGCCCGCAGCCCAAGAGAAAGGATGTTTAAAAACAAATACGCCATTAACAATTTTGTAGTCAGAAATAAACTCATAAGATTCTTGCCTCAATTCATTATCCATCTTTTCGTAAACAGTATTGTTCACAACAAAATAAATGGCAACAAAAAGAATAAGAATGAGGATTGCGGTTGCAAGAGAATTGAAAGTCGCTATTCGGTTCCGTAAAGTTAAGTTCATTCACGTTCCCGGATAATATATCCTATCCCTCTAATAGTTTGGATAATATTTTCGCCATTCTTGGTTTCAAGTTTTTTCCTCAAAAAGTTAATGTAAACATCAAGCGAAGAACTGTCGGTTTCAAAATTAATTTCCCAAACTTCTTTGATGATGTCATTTCTCGTACAAACTTTTCCTTTATTCTTTAAAAGGAAGTAGAGGAGAGAAAATTCTTTTTTTGTTAAATTGATTTCCGTCCCGTCTCTAAATACTTGATGAGTAGTTGTATCGAGCGTAAGGTCTTCAAACGATAAATTTGTTAATTCTTCTTCCTCTTTGCGTAACTGCACTTTTATGCGGGCAAGCAGTTCTTCAAATTGAAAAGGTTTTTTTATATAATCATTTGCACCGGCTTCCAAGCCTGCAACCGTATCTTGCACAGTATCTTTCGCTGTAAGAAAAATTATCGGAATTTTTTTATTTGATTTGCGGATCTGTTTAGTGATATCGATACCGGAAATTCCGGGAAGCATCCAATCTGCTAAGATAAGATCATAAATCCGGTTGGTTGCAAGTTCAAGTCCCCTCAATCCGTCATGAGCAATATCGACGGAATAATTTTCATCTTCAAGCCCGTCTCGAAGAAAGTTGGCAATACCGATTTCATCTTCAATAATTAATATTTTCATTTTTTATTCTCTAATAATTAAGTTTTTCTTGAAAATAAAAATGACGGAATCCTTAGATGATTGCTTTTTCAATCATCAAAACGATACTCCGTCTTGCCGACTAAAAGCGTTTCGTCAGATCAAGAAAAACTCTTCCTTGCGTATTCTTCTTTTCAAAAATTCCTTCATAACTCAGAGATGCATACATATTAAACGGTATTCGGATCGACATTTCTAATCCGGCAATTAATTGGTGCATTGCATTGGGATTATTTACAAAGTGATATTTTATATCACGAATTTCTCCTGCTAAAGAAATATTATCATTCCAAAAAGATTTACTGGTGCGCAAAGAAACTTGTGCCCCTTCGGAATAACTCGAAATCAATTTTAGAAATGAAATGCTGCCGTCAACTTTTGCATATGGAATTTGATAATAGGAAATCGTACTCCCAAAATTTCGAGACGGTTTTGCATCACGTTTCTGAAAACGATACCCCGCATTAGCGGAAATATAAAGTTGGGAAAACGGTTTTATATAAACGCTTGCCGAATATCCTTGACGCATTTCATTCTCGATAAGATATTCGAGCAGAGTTTTATACGTCTCGTAATAAATCACATTTTTCCGCGCATCGTAACTGAGCGAAGCAGAAATTAATTGAATCGGAGAATAACGAACGGAGAAAAATATACTTGTGAGACTAAGTGTGTTTTTGCCAACCAAGTTCACTTTTTTAAACATATCAACTTCGGAAGAAGCAAAGAAATATGTTTTGGGAATTATATCATTCGAATGCTGTAAATAAAGGTAGCGTCTGTCGGTTTTAAAATTATTTGTCTGGTTGAACACCGCAATGGTGTTTTCCATCGTAGAAGATTTAAGGGAATCAGTTCTGCCGACATATCCTCCGAACTGAAATAACTTTGCATTGTAACCGTAGTCAGAAAAATTTGGGCGCGAACCTAAAATTGCCCCGGTGTAATATTTTGAAAAAGTATATTCGTACTGAACTCCGTCAATCGTTCCAACGTTTGCAGTGCGCGGGTTTAAATGCCTCCCTATCCAAAGAAGTGATTTCGTTGAAAGTTCATAAGAAACTCCCAAATCATAAATTTTCAAACTCTGCCCGATACTTTTCTTTACCTGCGGCCAATCCTTAACATTATAAGAAAAGTTAATATATGAAGAGAAAGAAAATTTAGAATCGGCAATTTTATCGGCAGAAAAAGAGAGTGAATATCTCCACCGCTGCATATCACCGCGATTGCTCACATTATCAAATTGCGAGACAGACTGCATTGAAAACCTGCCGTAATAATTTTTTGGGGTTGATACTTTTTTAGGAATTTTAATCCCTGCAATTGTGGATATCGAATCTAACTTTTCTCCTCCCGGAAGTTTCTCTTCTTTTTTTTCTACTCCTTTTACAAATGCAAAAACAGGTTCATTTTCATTTAAGGAAACGTTATTAATTCTTTCGCCGGCAACCGACTTACTTGAAAGAAATTTCACTTGAATTGCCGGAATTAATGCATTTGATCTAAAAATAAAAAGCGTATCATTAACAATAATGTTTTCAGTTGAAACAAATTTCACATAAACATTCTGAGGCGTTTGATAAGTTACCACTCCTTCTCTTTTTTCAATCTGCGGTTGAGAAAAAGAATTTATTGCAAAAAAGATTACAAAATAAATAATATTTTTCAGCGTTATCGTCTTCATTAATTCTCTAAAGTTTTAATAAAGTTTTTAATTTGTCCCGGATTTCTACCGGTAGGATGGCATCTGTAGCACTCGGAACTCACATAAGAATAATTCTTAACACCATTGTGGTCTTTATCAACCGAAGCCTTATTGCTATGCTCATGGCAAGTTATACAAGTAAAAATTTTGTAGTTCGAAGCAGAATTGTGGCAGTCCGAACACAAATTCCATTCACGGTTATGCTTTCCGGAATAAATTGGGAAATATTTTCCGTCATGATTAAAGGTGGATGGTGTCCAGGCTGTTTGTGTATGACATGTTTCACAGTCGTGCGGAAATTGTGCTGTTTGATGCGCCGGATTTGTAGTTGCATTATAATTACTTTGATGGCATCCGTAACACAACGTTGGTGTATTTGCATAACTAAGAACATGACACGATTTGCAGTTATTTTTAATTGCAATATGTGCCCCCTGGATTACATAATATTTATCATGGATTGAAAAACTTGCCGGTTTCCATCCAGGCTGCGTTGTGTGACAATCTTGACATGTTGTAGGAAGAGCCAACGAAGTATGATTTGGGTCTATCGCATTTGCAAAATTAGACTGATGACAAGAATAACATTGCGTATCGGTTCCCGTCGTTTTTCCTTTATGACAATCTGAACAGGCAGCTTGTGCATGTCCGCCCGTAAGTTGAAAATTCGTTGCTGAATGAGAAAATGAAGAAGGAATCCAAGCCGTAGGTGTATGACATTTCTTACAATCTGTACTAATTCCCAATGCAGAATGATTTGGGTTTACAGAATTTGTAAAACTTAGTTGATGACAGTCATAACAAACTTGTGAAGTCCCGGTAGTTTTTCCTTTGTGACAATCTGAACAGGCAGCTTTTGTATGTCCGCCGATAAGTGGGAAACTTGTAGTTGCATGATTAAAGGTAGATGGTTTCCATCCGTCTGTTGTGTGGCATAATTTACAATCGATGCTCAATCCTATGGATAGATGATTTGGATTCAATGAATTCGCATAATTCGGCTGATGACAATCATTACAAATTTGAGACGTACCGGTGGTTTTTCCTTTGTGGCAATCTGAACATACAACTGTTGAATGCTTTCCTGTTAATTGGAAATTTGTAGTTGCATGATTAAATGTAGAAGGTTTCCATCCATCGGTTGTATGACATGATTTGCAGTCTGTACTCAATCCCAAAGTTTGATGATTTGGATTCAATGAATTTGTATAATTCGTTTGATGGCAATCAACACAAATTTGTGATGTCCCGGTAGTTTTTCCTTTATGACAATCTGAACAGACTGCTGTTAAATGCTTCCCAACAAGTTGGAAGTTTGTTGTTGCATGATTAAATGAAGATGGTTTCCATCCATCGGTTGTATGACACGATTTGCAATCTGTGCTCAATCCTATGACTTGATGATTTGGATTCAACGAATTTGCATAATTCGTTTGATGGCAATCATTACAAATTTGTGAAGTACCGGCAGCTTTTCCTTTATGACAATCTGAACAAGCTGCTGTTAAATGTTTCCCAACAAGCTGATAATTTGTTGTTGCGTGACTAAATGTAGAGGGTTTCCATCCATCCGATGTATGACATGATTTGCAATCTGTACTTAATCCCAAAGTTTGATGATTTGGATTCAATGAATTTGCATAATTCGTTTGATGACAATCATTACAAATTTGTGATGTGCCTGTGGTTTTTCCTTTATGACAATCTGAACAGACTGCTGTTGCATGTTTTCCAACAAGCGGGAATTTTGTGGCTGTATGGTTGAATGAAGAGGGTTTCCATCCATCCGCTGTATGACATAATTTGCAATCGGTTGATAATCCAAGTTGTTGATGATTCGGAGTCGCAGAATTTGCATAATTGGTTTGATGACAACTTGAACATTCCGGTGATAGCGGAGATGTGTTCGTAGGAAGATGACAACTTTCACAAGTTATAGTTAAATGTTTTCCTGTTAATGGGAGTCTCGAACTACTATGGTTAAATGCTCCATCTCCTCTGCCGGTTGGATGACAGCGATAACATTCTGAACTTACATAAGAATATCCGTTAACTTCACCAATGTGCTTACTGTCTGTACTGCTTTTCGGATGACAACCACTGCTTAAGCATGTAAAGTTTGCGTAATTAGAAGTATTATGACACGTGGCACAGCTGATTCCGCTATGCTTTCCTGATGCTATCGGAAAATATTTATTGTGGTCAAAGGTTGCTGGAGTCCAGGCTGCTGTTTTATGGCAGTCAGCACAAGCAGTAGTAAAGCCCGCTGTGCTATGTTTCGGATTTGTCGTGTTATCATAATTTGTTTTATGACAACTATAACAATCGGTTGGGGTATTCGTATAACCGTTTGTATGGCACTTTACACAATCAACACTTGTATGTGCGCCGGTTAATGGAAATTTAGTTGTTGAATGATCAAACGTTGCCGGTTTCCACGCTGTTGTTGAATGACATTTTGTACAATCTGTAGGAAAATTAGCTGCTATATGATGCGGATTTGTAGTGTTATCGTAATCTGTTTTATGACAACCATAACACTGCGTATCGGTTCCGGTCGTTTTTCCTTTATGACAGTCTGAACATAAAACTGTTGAATGTTTTCCCGTTAATTGAAAATTTGTTGTTGCATGATTAAATGTAGATGGTTTCCATCCATCGGTTGTATGACACGATTTGCAATCCGTACTTAATCCTATGGATAGATGATTTGGATTCACTGAACTTGCATAATTCGGCTGATGACAATCATTACAAATTTGTGAAGTGCCGGCCGCTTTTCCTTTATGGCAATCTGAACATGCTGCTGTTGTATGTTTTCCAACAAGCTGATAATTTGTTGTTGCGTGATTAAATGTAGATGGTTTCCATCCATCCGGTGTATGACATGATTTACAATCTGTACTCAATCCTAAAATTTGATGACTTGGATTTACTGAACTTGCATAATTCGGCTGATGACAATCATTGCAAATTTGTGAAGTGCCGGCAGCTTTTCCTTTATGGCAATCTGAACAGGTTGCTGTTGTATGTTTTCCAACAAGCTGATAATTTGTTGTTGCGTGATTAAATGTAGATGGTTTCCATCCGTCCGACGTATGACATGATTTGCAATCTGTACTCAATCCCAAAATTTGATGACTTGGATTTACAGAATTTATATAATTCGGCTGATGACAATCATTACAAATTTGAGATGTACCTGTCGTTTTTCCTTTATGGCAATCTGAACAGACTGCTGTTAAATGTTTTCCAACAAGTTGAAAATTTGTTGTTGCATGATTAAATGTAGAAGGTTTCCATCCATCCGTTGTGTGGCATAATTTACAATCAATGCTTAATCCTATGGTTAGATGATTTGGATTCAATGAATTTGCATAATTCGTTTGATGGCAATCATTACAAATTTGTGATGTGCCGGTCGTTTTTCCTTTATGACAATCTGAACAGACTGCTGTTGCATGTTTTCCAACAAGTTGAAAATTTGTGGTTGCATGATTAAAAGTAGAAGGTTTCCATCCATCCGTTGTGTGGCATAATTTACAATCAATGCTTAATCCTATGATTAGATGATTTGGATTCAATGAATTTGCATAATTGGTTTGATGGCAATCATTACAAACTTGTGAAGTGCCTGTGGTTTTTCCTTTATGGCAATCTGAACAGACTGCTGTTGCATGTTTTCCAATAAGTTGGAAGTTCGTGGCTGCATGATTAAATGTAGAAGGTTTCCATCCATCAGCTGTATGACATAATTTGCAATCGGTTGATAATCCCAGTTGTTGATGATTTGGACTCGCAGAATTAGCATAATTAGTTTGATGACAACTTGAACATTCCGGCGAAAGCGGAGATGTGTTCGTAGGAAGATGACAACTTTCACATGCTATGGTTAAATGTTTTCCTGTTAACGGAAGTCTCGAAGTATTATGGTTAAACGCTCCTTCCGCTTTGCCAGTTGGATGACAGCGATAACATTCTGAACTTACATAAGAATATCCGTTAACTTCACCAATGTGCTTGCTGTCGGTACTGCTTTTCGGATGACAACCGCTGCTTAAGCATGTGAAGTTTGCGTAATTAGAAGTATTATGACATGTTGCGCAGCTAATTCCACTATGCTTTCCAGAAGCTATCGGGAAATATTTATTGTGGTCAAACGTTGCCGGAGTCCAACCCGTCGTTTGATGACAATCTTTGCATGTTGTTGGGAATCCGGCGGTACTGTGTTTCGGATTTGTCGTGTTATCATAATTTGTCTTATGGCAGCTATAACAATCGGTTGGTGTATTTGTATAACCATTTGCATGACACTTTGCACAGTCAACACTAGTATGTGCGCCGGTCAATGGAAAGGTTGTTGTTGAATGATCAAACGTTGCCGGCTTCCATGCCGTTGTTGAATGACATGTAGTACATGTCGTTGGGAATTGCGAAGTAACATGGTTTGGATTCGTTGTATTATCATAATTCGTTTTATGACAACTGTAACAATCCTTTGGCGTATTTACATAACCGCTGGCATGACACTGATTACAAGCGACACTTAAATGAGCGCCCGTTAAAGGAAATTGTGTTGTCGAGTGATCAAACGTTGCCGGTTTCCATGCTGTTGTTGAATGACATGTGTTACATGTTGTTGGGAACTGCGAAGTAACATGGTTTGGATTCGTTGTGTTATCATAATTCGTTTTATGACAACTGTAACAATCCTTTGGTGTATTTACATAACCGCTGGCGTGGCACTGAATACAAGCGACACTTAAATGAGCGCCCGTTAAAGGAAATTGTGTTGTCGAGTGATTAAACGTTGCCGGTTTCCATCCCGTAGTTGAATGACATGTGTTACATGTCGTTGGGAATTGTGATGTAACATGGTTCGGATTCGTTGTATTATCATAATTCGTTTTATGACAAGAATAACAATCTGTTGAAATATTTGTATAACCGCTTGCATGGCATGAAATACATGTAGTTATAGCATGTATTCCAGTTAAAGGAAAATTTGTTGACGAATGATTGAAACTTGATGGAATCCATGCCGTATTAGTGTGACATCGTTTGCAATCTGTCGGAAATTTAGAAGTAACATGATTGGGATTAGTTGTCGCTTCAAAAGTACCTTTATGGCAGCCATAACAATCTGTTGGAGTGTTCTTAAAACCTGTACTATGACATTTATTGCAATTAAGTTGAGTATGCGCTCCTTCTAATACAAAATATTGAGTATGATCAAACGAAGCAGGTTTCCAACCATTAATTGTATGACATATTGCGCACGCTGTGGCAAATCCGGCTGAGATATGGTTTGGATCCTTTGTCTGTTCAAAATGAGTTTTATGGCATGAGTAACAATCCTTTGATAATCCCGCAAATGTTCCTGCTTTGTGACAAGAAAAACAGTTGACTATTTTATGACCGCCTTGCAACGGAAAAAAATCATGAGCAAATGAAGCATAACCCCATTGAGCATCAGTAAAATTATGACACGATTCACACTCTGTTGAAAAACCTGATTGAGCATGATTAGGATTTTGTGTTGCTGCATAATTTTGTTTATGGCAATCGTAACATTTTACTCCCAAAGGTTCAAAGTTTAGTTCTGAATAGCGTAAATGACATCGCTGGCAATCGGCTTTAGCATGCTGACCGAGCAGCGGAAAACGTGAACGCTGATGAATATCGGTAATATTTTCAATCAACCAGGCATTCGGCGTGTGACAGTTACTACATTGCTGTGAAACAGTATTTTTATGAATATCTTTATGGCATGAAGCGCATTCTTCTCTCGCTTCTGCAAATTTCAAAATCGCATGACACTGTTTACAATCAACATTTTTATGCTGACCGACTAAAGCAAATCTTGTCGCTTCGTGTTTGAATTTCTTCTGCGAAGGAATTTCTTTCCAACTTGTCGATATATGACAGTCGGAACAATCAAATTGAATTTTCCCGTGTGGTGAAGTTTGTGCAGAAAGTTTTCCTGCAAAAAGAATTAAAACGATTATGAATGACAGTCTGCGCATTTGAATTCTTCCAATTTAAATTTTATGAAAGTTACTGAACCGTCAACTACTTTTTTATGACAAGCGCTGCAAGCAACTGCTTGATGTCCCCCCGCTAAAGTGAATCTTGTTTGTTCGTGATTGAATTTCACCGGGTTCCAGTTATCAAAAATGTGGCATCTTTCGCAATCATTTATTCCTGCTACTTTAAACTGAGCATGATGAACATCGCGATGGCAGCCTTCACACAAAGTGGTTACCGAAGCAAATTTGATAGATATTTCATCATTAATTTTTTTCTTCTCATGGCAACCGGAACAAGCAGACGCAACATGTTTTCCTAACAAAGGAAATTCGGTTTTGCTGTGATCGAAGGTAATTTTTTGCCATGCTTCGGTGTTATGACAATTACTGCATTCATTATTTCCAATAAACTTCGCCTTAATTTCATCACCATGAATATTTTTGTGGCAATCATTACAACGGTTTCCAAGTTGAGTAAAATGCCATTCTTTTTCTTGTTCTTTAAAATGACAAGTTTTACAAGGCACAGCCAAATGGCTTCCTACCAATTGAAATTTGCTTTGGTTATGATTTTCAATTGAAAACTGAGAAGGAGTAAATCCTTTTTCATCATGACACTCGGCGCAGTCTTTTGTATTTCCATTTTTTACAAATGCACCTTTGTGATAGTCTTTATGACAATCAATGCATAGCGTGTGTTTAAGCTTCGAAGTCAAATTATTTCCGTGGCAGCCGGCGCATTTTACTTCAATATGTTTGCCGATCAATTTGAAATTAGTTTTGTTATGATCGAATTGCCCCGATTTTATTTGTGCAAATCCTGTGGTTACGTGACACTTCTGACAATCTTTTCCGAACTTTCCCTGGTGAATATCATTGTGGCAATTTTCGCATGATTTAAATTGAATATCTTTAAACTTTTGAAAATCTTTTCCGTTTCGTTTTTCAATCTTATGGCATTTTTCACATTTAACTTCACTGTGTTTTCCGCTTAATTGAAAAGCCGTTTTATTATGATCGAAAGATTTTACCGGTTTAAAAGCTTCAGGTGAATGACAATTAGAACATTGCGAGCCAAGCGTTCCCTGATGAATATCGGTATGGCAGCTTTTGCAATCATTTGACATACCTAAGAAAGTGTTTTTCCGCTTTGCGAACGATTTATCCGCAATAAATTTTACTTGATGGCATTCGCCGCATTTAAGATCTTTATGCTTTCCTTCAAGTTTAAAAGTTGTTTTTTGATGATCAAAACTCTTCTCGTTAAAGCGAATAATTTCAAAAGTTCTTCCGTTATGATCGCTGTGGCATTTGAAACAGTCCTTCCCTTTAACATCGGAAGAAGCATGATATCCGCGGTTGGCATTAATCAGAGTGTTTATTTCCTTATGGCAGGCTAAACACTTTGAGTTAAGAACTTTATCGCCAAGCTCGTGGCATTTATTACAGTTGGATAATCCTTCCAGGTTCTGATGAGCCTGTGCAAGTTTGCCCGGTGAAATTTGTGCGGAGGCTGTTGCCGCAAGAATAAATAAAAAAACAAATTGGAGGATGTATTTCTTTTTCATCAATTTTTCTTATGTGATAAAATTGCTTCGCCAAATTTTTTAGTAATATTTATGCCGATCTTTTCCAGAAATTTTGTCGGTAACTCACCTCCGGCAAAAACATACACCAAATCATTTCTTAATATTTGTAATTCCTCATAACCTTCAACAGAAAGATGAACTTCTTTATCTGTAATCTCTATTACATTTGATTTAAAGAGAACACTGATTTTTTGTGAAGCTCCGTACTGTTGAATTCTTTCTAAATTTCTTGGTTTTACTCTTGAAAAACTATCCGACCGGTAAGAAAGTGTAACCTCGTTTCCTTCATCGGCGAGAAGTATTGCAGATTCAATTGCAGAATCTCCACCGCCAACTACAAGGATCCTTTGCTCTTTAATATGTTCCGGTTCCAATAAACGGTAATAAACTTTTTCTTTTTCTTCCCCCGGAACATTCAATTTCCTTGGTGAACCTCTTCTGCCGATAGCAAGGATAATTCCGTTTGATTTGTAAATTCCCTTTGTAGTTTTCACTTCAAAAAAATCTTCACGTTTTTCAACAGTTTCTACTTTTTCCTGTTGGTTGATTGTAATATTATTTTTTGTTAAAACATCGTTCCATAAAGAAATTAATTCGTCTTTTGAAGTTTCAAAAAGTTTTACTTTCCCATACAACGGAAGTTCCAACGGTACGGTCATAACAATTTTGGAACGCGGGAAATGGTAAACAGTGCCGCCGAGCGTTTCCTGTTCAACAGTCAGAAAGCGTAAGCTGTTTTTCTTAGCAGTTAAGGTAGCCGCAATTCCCGCAGGTCCCGCCCCAATAATAACAACGTCGTAATCGGCTTGCGAAGATTTTACTAATTTTTTAGTAAGATTTTCTACTGCTTGTTTTCCTTGCTCAACGGCGTTTTTAATTAAACCCATTCCACCAAGTTCTCCCGCAATAAACAACATCGGAATATTAGTTTCAAATTGTTGACTGATGTGGGGAAGTTCAACTCCCCGCTTTTCTGTACCAATACAGAGAGTTATTGCCAGTACCGGGCAAGCATGAAAGCAAGCGCCGTGCCCAACACACCGGGATGTATTTATTGTTTTAGATTTTCCGCTAACCCAGCCAAGAATATCTTTTTCAGGACAAGCTTCAATGCAGGCGCCGCTCCCGATACAATTCTCTGCGCTAATTACCGGATGAAGTGAAACCGGTTCGTGAAAACCAAATTCTTTTGCTTTAATAATTTTTTCTTCGGTTTTCTTTGAACGCTTATTTGTCTTTTTCAAGTAAATAAACATCACTAAAAAAACTATTCCAAAAATAAAACCGTAGATGACGATATTTTCAATTAGTTCTTCCATATTTAGAATATCCACTTATATCCAAAAACAATAGTTACGGCAACATGAATTACCATAATTACAAACATTGCAATTGCAAATGGTAAATGCACGATGTGCCAATAGTTGAATAAACGCTGCATTGTACGCAGCAACCCGATTTTTCTTGTTAAGGTGATTTTCGCTTTGAAGAGTTTTATAATTTCTTTAATCGAATGAGTATTGGTGATACCAGATTCACGTAATGATTTTTTTAATTGAGGAATCAATTTCCGTAAGGCAAAATAATCGGTTAACATTATGCTGAAACTTTTAGTTAAAGAAAGTCCTGCATATTTCTGAATCATAAAATGATGTTCAAACGAATCTATAAGTGACGCCGAAAGTTTAAACTCGCTGCTTAACCGTACAGAAAGTTCTTCATCCATTTTTTGAATTCCTATAAAATCCAATTCCTGTCCTTGTATAGATCGGGGAATTTGGATATAAATAAATCTACCTACAACACCGCTTGCTACCACAGCAACCATACTCCAAAAACTAACTGCGACGAGTCCGCCGAATTTAAATGCTGTATGGAAAAGAACAAAAATGGGACCTAACGTGCAGAGAAAAATGTGAAATTCGAGCCAATTTTTTAGATACCCAAAATTAAATAATTTTCGTGTTCGCTTTCTGATCATGTACAAAGCAACACCAAAAATCATCATTAAGGTGCCAATTATACCGAGTCCATGCCCAACCGAACCGCTTGGTTTGAAAAAACTATGACTACTTGAAAATACTCGTTCAGTTAGTGGTAAAGTATAATAAGAATAGCTGTTTACCACCAAAATTACTACAGAAGCAATTCCGACGAAAAAAAAGAGTCCAATATAAAGTTTGTGGAGAGTTTTATTCATTTTTACTAATTCTTTTTATCTGAATTATTTTATACTATGAAACAATTTAAAACGTTAAGGGAAATTACTTTCTTAAAAATCCCTTAAAAAATATTAAACTATTACATATTATGATATATATTACAATCACACTGCAAAATTAACTATTTTTTTTAATTTTAAACCAATGTTAAGAAGGATGAGCAACGCGGAGAGAAATGAATAAAAAAAAAGGTTATCCAAAAATTCTATCATTAAAAATGGCTGAAATAACCACTTCAAAACGACGAACTTTTGAATAACCTAAATTTAAGAATGAGAAATTAGACTAAAATCTTTTTCTTGGTCCACCGAAACCGCCGCTGCCGCCGCCACGATTACCGCTGCCACCGCTGCTGCTTCCGCCTCTGAATCCACCTCTACTGCCGCCACCGCTGCCGCCTCTTCTGTCATCAGTTTTAGGACGAGCCTCGTTAACGACCAATTTCTTTCCTTTAACTTCTTTAGTATTCAATTCGTCAATAGCTTTTTGAGCTTCGGTTGCAACAACCATCTCAACAAAACCAAATCCTTTGGAATCGCCACTAAAAAGGTCTCTAATTACTTTCACTGATTTGACTTTTCCGTAAGCCGAAAACTCAGTCATCAAGTCTTCGTCAGATACTTCACGCGATAAATTACCAACGTAAATGTTCATAATAGTACTCCGATCAATTTGTTTAAAAATAAATAATAAAAGCGAGAACTGTTTCTTTAATGAGGTAAACAAATCAGAGGAGAAAAAAAAGCACATTGCTCTTGTTTATCAACGTTCAATAAAAGAATCCACAAAAAGCGGATGAAAGTAACGGTGTCGAATGTGTTTGAGTTTTTTGCTTCCGATTTAGCGGAAGTTTCGATCCTAAACTTTACAGATACCCATCTTTTCAAAAAACACAATGAAATATAATGTGAATAACTTATAAATCCTATTTAAATAAAATTATTTTATCAACGCTTAGAAGTCAGTATCAAAGCGATACATGACATTCAAAAAAAGTTTTGACAATTTATCGAAACATCTGTTCTTCAAAATGATGTGGTAAACATTTTTATTGTTTCAAAGAAAGTTGAATAGATGCAAGCGGAACATCAAATTAAAATTGATTTTTCCCGCTATTAGATTTTCTAATGATACCTTACCTTTACGTATAAAATTCTTAAAAATTATTCTCAATGAAGGAATTCAGATTAGTAGAATTGAATTTACTTACTCGAAATAAAAAG
>JALNWB010000013.1 GCA_023231105.1 Ignavibacteriaceae bacterium
CTTTTTTGTGAGCGCGGGTGGGCTCGAACCACCGACCTTCACCTTAAAAGGGTGTTGCTCTACCACTGAGCTACGCGCCCGTTCAAAATAATTTTGAATTGCAAATTTAATACTATATTTTTAGAAATCAAAAATTTTTTCGAAAAGATCATTTGATCACTTAAATGATCTCCTTTATTTAATAAAAAGCTATAATCCAATGTAGAATTGTTCGTCAAGATTAGGAGACCAACATGCTGGGACAAATTTTACAACCGGAAATTAAAGATTTAATTAATTCCCGTGATTTCTCCTCTTTGAAAGAGGTTTTAGATGATTGGACTCCTGCTGATATTGCCGATCTACTTTCCGATTTACCGGATCATGAACAAGCCATCCTTTTCCGCATCCTTCCAAAAGATATTGCAACCGATACTTTTGAGTATTTGGATGTTGATGTACAACTTTCTCTTTTAAAAGCCCTTGGGAATGAAGAAGTTGCCTTTATTCTAAACGATATGTCTCCAGATGACAGAACTGCGATGTTGGAGGAAGTCCCGGCTTCAATTTTAAAGCAGATGATGAATCTTCTTTCCGTAAAAGAACGGCATGTCGCTCAATCACTTTTGGGATATCCCGAAAATAGTGTTGGACGTTTAATGACTCCTGATTATTTAGCAATCCGGGAAGATTGGACGGTTCAAGAAGTTTTGGATTATATCCGGAAGCACGGAAAAGATATCGAGACGCTTAACATCATTTACATTACGAATGAAAAAGGGAAATTAATTGATGATATAAGAATCGGTGAATTTCTTTTAGCTCCACTTGAATTAAACGTTAATGACTTAATGGATGGCAATTTCACTTATCTTCAAGTGTTTGATGACCAGGAAAAAGCTGTTGAAGTATTTAAGAAATATGACAGAATCGCGATTCCCGTTACCGATTCATCCGGCATTTTAGTCGGTATAGTAACGGTTGATGACGTTTTAGATGTTGCAGAAGAAGAAGCTACCGAAGATTTTCAAAAACTTGGCGCTGTTGAAGCGTTGGAAGATTCTTACGCTGCAATTCCCTTATTACAGATGATTAAGAAACGAGCCGGTTGGCTCAGTGTTCTTTTTGTCGGTGAATTGTTTACCGCTTCCGCGATGGGATTTTTTGAACATGAAATAAGCAAAGCCGTGGTTCTCGCCTTATTTGTTCCGTTAATTATTTCCAGCGGAGGAAATTCAGGTTCGCAGGCTGCCACACTTGTTATCCGCGCTTTGTCCTTAGGTGAAGTGACCATCCGGGATTGGTATTTTGTTATGAAAAGGGAAATAATCTCCGGCTTAATTCTCGGAACAATTTTAGCCATCCTTGGATTTTTGCGTATAACACTTTGGCAAAATTTTTCGGGAATTTACGGACCACATTGGCTGCCGATTGCTTTCACAGTTAGCTTTGCGTTAGTAGGTGTTGTTATGTGGGGAACACTAATGGGTTCGATGCTGCCGCTTGGACTAAAAAAAATCGGTTTCGATCCCGCGGCATCTTCAGCTCCGTTTGTTGCCACATTGGTGGATGTTACCGGATTGATGATTTATTTTTCAATTGCATTACTTTTATTAAAAGGAACATTACTGTAAACAGAATTCTTTTTACAAGAAAGAATAGAAAGAGTCTTAAAATAATTAAGACCAAACTCACTATAAATTAAAAAGAGAAAAACATTATGAAAGTACCGTTGTTAGATCTAAAACTTCAATATTTATCACACAAAAAGGAACTTGATGAAGCTCTTATCCGTGTGGCTGAATCTCAATATTTCATCCTTGGAAAAGAAGTTGAAAAACTTGAAACTTCTTTAAAAGAATATCTCGGCTGCAAATACGCAATTGGCGTTTCATCAGGAACAGATGCGTTACTCCTCGCGCTTATGGCTCTAAATATTCAACCGGGTGATGAAGTTATTGTTCCAACATTTTCATTTTTTGCAACTGCCGGTGTTGTCTCCCGCTTGAATGCCGTTCCGGTTTTTGCAGACATTGATCCCGTTACATTTAATCTTGATCCGAATGATATTGAAAAACTTATCACACCGAAAACTAAAGCGATCATTCCGGTTCATCTTTACGGACAAAGCGCAGCAATGGATGAAATTATGGCGATCGCAAAGAAACATCAATTAAAAGTTGTTGAAGATGGGGCACAAGCAATAGGCGTTCAATATAAAAACGGAAAGAAAGTTGGAACCATTGGTGATATTGGTTGCTATTCTTTCTTCCCAAGTAAAAATCTCGGTTGTTTTGGCGACGGCGGTTTAGTGGTTACCGACGATGATGAGTTGGGTGAAATGCTGAAGATCATGCGCGTTCACGGTGGCAAGCCGAAATATTATCACAAAGTTATCGGTGGAAATTTTAGAATTGATGAAATTCAAGCGGCTGTGTTAAATGTTAAATTTCCATTTCTTGATGCATGGTCTGAGAAGCGAAGAGAAAATGCAAAGTTGTACACAAAGTTTTTTATTGATGCTGGCTTAGCTGAAGAAGAAGGAAAACTTATTTTTGATGAAAAGAATAAAGTCCTGCTTCCAAAAGCGGTTTATAAAAATCCTAACGTAAAGAATTACCACATTTATAACCAATACATCATCAGAGTTGAAAAGAGGGATGAACTCCGCAAATATTTAGGTGAAAAAGAAATTGGAACTGAAATTTATTATCCGGTTCCATTTCATCGCCAGGAGTGTTTTGCAAATCTCAATTGCAATGATGCTGATTTTCCGGTGTCAAATAAAGCTGCAAGCGATACCATCGCTTTACCGATCTTTCCGGAATTAACAGAGGCTCAGTTGAAATTTGTAGTTGACTCAATTGCTGAATTTTTGAAGAGTTAATCTTTTATATCCCGGATTGTTTTTGAGTTCTAACTGTAGAGACGGGGCATGCCCCGTCTTTACTATCGTCTCATATTATCGTATTCTTCTCATCACACAAGATTATGTATAACTTTTTCTGCAATAGTTTCACCGATGCTTATTGATGCAGTCGCAGCCGGTGAAGGAGCGTTTAAAACGTGCATCATTCTTTCCGCTTCAACCAGACAAAAATCATCCAGCAGATTTCCATTTCTATCCAAAGCCTGTGCACGCACGCCTGAACCGCTTGGTTCAATATCCTCTTCTTGTATTTGCGGCACTAATTTTTGGAGCGCTTCGGTAAAAAGTTTTTTGCTGAAACTTCTTCTAAATTCATCAAATCCCATCCGGTAATATTTTCTCGCCATTATCCAGAATTCGCGCGAGAAAAAATAATCTGAAATTTCAGGCAACGAAAAATCCGTTTTCAAATATCCTTTTCGCTTAAAAGCTAAAACTGCATTGGGACCGGCTTCGATTCCGCCGTTTATCATTCGTGTAAAATGAACTCCGAGAAACGGGAATCGCGGATCGGGAACAGGATAAATTAAATTCTTTACCAGATATTTTTTCTCTTCCTTAATTTCGTAATATTCACCGCGGAACGGAATGATCTGCACCCTGGGATCAACGCCGCAAATTTCTGCGATCTTATCCGAATACAATCCGCCGCAATTAACCAAATAAGAAACCGCAAAAACTTCTTTTGAAGTTTCAACAATCAACCGGTTACCTTCTTTTTTTATTCCCTGCCTGTCCGTCAGGCAGGCGAGAAATTTCGTGTTGAGAAGAATTTCTCCGTTCAACTCTTTTATTTTTCTTGCGAAGGCTTCGGTAACTTCGGTATAATTTACAATCCCAGTTTCTCCAACAAATAAAGCATCAATCCCGGAAGCGTAAGGTTCAAATTCTTTTATCTCTTCTTTTGAAACTCTTTTCAATTGAGTTAATCCGTTTTCTCGTCCCCGTTTTTCAAGTTCATTTAATTTTTCGCGTTCATTTTCATTTGCTGCGAGAACAAGTTTTCCGCATCTTTCATATTTTATTCCGTTCTCTTCACAAAATTGATACATCAACTTTCTGCCTTTAACGCAATTTTGCGCTTTCAACGAACCGGGTTTGTAATAAAGCCCCGAATGAATAACTCCGCTGTTGTTTCCTGTTTGATGAGGAGCGAGTGAATTTTCTTCTTCAATAAGCAAAAGTTTTAGTTGTGGTTTTTGCCGGAGAATCTGCATCGCCGTTGCCGTTCCTACAATACCACCGCCGATAACAAGAATGTCGTAATGTTTCATATTTAATTATGGATTGATTCTTTTGTGAATAATACATTATATTTGTCACAAAAATAGAAAATTATTTCCAATTGCAGGGGAACCGGATGTTTGGATTTTTAAAAATGGAAGATGAAGAAGAAAATATATTTATAGATTTTAAGCAAATACATCTTCTTAAAGAACGCAGAAGAAAGATTATTTTGTATGTTGCCGGAGTTGTTGCTTTCATTCTTCTTAATGTTGTGCTCTATCAATTAAGTGGATTTTGATCATTCCAATTCACTAAACCTTTTAGCTTTCATAATTTTTATAGAAATGTTTTAATGCAGAAAAGTAAAGTATATATTGAGACGTACGGCTGTCAAATGAATTTAGCCGATTCCGAAGTAGTTATGGGAATTCTAAATTCTCAAGGATATGCAATTACGCAAGAAGTAAAAGATGCGGACGTTATTCTGCTTAATACTTGCAGCATCCGCGATAACGCCGAGAAAAGAATTTACGGGCGGTTAGGAAATCTTAAAGCTTTAAAAGATAAAAAACCGGAAATGATTCTCGGGATTCTCGGTTGCATGGCTGAGCGGTTGCGCAAAGATTTAATTGAAGAAAAAAAAGTTGTTGATTTAGTTGTTGGTCCCGATGAGTACAGGCGTTTGCCTGAATTTATTGATGCAGCTTTCGGCGGCGAAAAAGGAATCGGAGTTAAGCTCTCACGATCTGAAACATACGATGATATTCTTCCGTTCCGTGAAGATGGTTTGCACGCGTGGTTATCGGTTATGCGCGGCTGCGATAAATTTTGCACTTTCTGCGTTGTTCCTTTTACGCGCGGAAGAGAACGCAGCAGGAGTCTTGAATCCATTGTGAACGAAGTGAAGATGCTTGGCGCGCGCGGCTTTCGTGAAGTTACCCTGCTTGGACAAAATGTAAATTCTTATTTAGATGAACAAAATGATTTTGCCGATCTGCTTGCAGCAGTTGCCGGCGTTAATAAAAAAATGCGTGTAAGATTTTCAACTTCTCATCCGCAAGATCTATCCGACAAACTTCTTTACACTATTGCCGAAAATGAAAATCTTTGTAACTACATTCATCTGCCAGTGCAGTCGGGTTCAAATAGAATTTTAGAATTGATGAACAGAACTTATTCGATTGAACATTATCTAAGTTTAATTGATAAAGCCAGAAAAATTATTCCAAACGTTTCATTCTCTACAGACATTATCAGCGGTTTCCCAACCGAAACGTATGAAGATCATCTTGCAACTTTAGTCATTATGCAAAAAGTAAAATACGACGGCGCTTATATGTTCAAATATTCACCGCGAGAAGGAACAAAAGCTTTTAAAATGGAAGATGACGTAAAAGAAGAAACAAAATCAAAACGTCTGCAGGAAATTATTGCACTGCAACAGCAAATCTCTTTCAATTTGAACCAGCTTCTTTTAGATAAAACAGAAATTGTTTTGGTGGAAGGTGCAAGTAAAAAATCAGAAGACTTTTTTTCCGGTAGAACGGATGCAAATAAAGTAGTAATTTTTCCACGTCAAGAAAATATCAGTGAAGGAGATTATGTTGAGGTTTCAATCAATCGTGCAACTTCGGCAACTTTATTCGGAACGGTAGTTTCGGTTATAGGCAAGAAAGAATCTCCTGACGTAAGATTAGTCGGAACGATCCCAGTAGCTATCGAGACAAGTTAACAGATAGTGGTTTGTAAATGACAAAGGCAATCAAAAATTTTATTTTTTTTATATCACTTCTTTTCTTCTTTACGGAAAAATCTTTTTCGCAAGAATACAACATTGTTCCTCTCCTAAAAAAAGTTGAAGAAGGAAAAAGCGGTGAAGTGAAAGAAGAACTTCAACCTTTATTGAAGCGGAATCCCGGAGACCCATCTTTACTTTTTCTCTCGGCGCTGCTTACCGAAGACGGAGCAAAAGCGAATGAGAAATATCTAAAAATTGTTAACGTATTTCCAAAATCAAAATATGCCGATGCAGCTCTTTTTAGAATTTATAACTACTATACTGCAATCGGAAATGAAAAAGATGCGGCAGGCTATCTTAATAAATTAAAAATCGAATATCCGAAATCAAATTATCTCTCTTCACCAGAAAAAGTTGCTGTTGAAAATTCCGAAGAAACTATAGTTCAAAGAATTACTCCTCAAAAAAGTGAAAATTATCATTTCACAATTCAAGTTGGCGCGTTTAGTAATGTAAAAAACGCTGAAGCATTAAAAGCTGAACTTGAAGATTCCGGTTATGAAATTGATTTGAAAGAAAAAAACGTTGCCGGAAGTATTTTTAATGTTTTATATCTCGGCAAGTTTGAAGATAAAAAATCCGCTGAAAAAATATTAGATAAAGTTAATCTCGATTTTCGGTTAAACGGCAGAGTTGTTCCGAAAGAAAAATAATCGATGGAGAGTAAAGTCGCAAATTATCGAAACCGGCTCAGTTAAAATTTCTTTAATCCTTTCTTCTTTCTTTATGCAATCGATTTATTTCTTATTTTTGGTGAAGTGAACTTAATTTAAAATTATGACGATAGAACAATTACAAAAAAAATTCGGCATCGTAGGAAAGTCAAAAGAAATTCACGACTTGATAGATATCATCATTCAAGTTGCTGCATCCGATATTTCAGTTTTGATTTTTGGTGAAAGCGGAGTTGGCAAAGAAGTTTTCGCCCGCGCCATTCATAGCGCAAGCCACCGTGCAGAAAATCCGCTGATAAGCGTAAACTGCGGCGCAATCCCCGAAGGAATTTTGGAAAGCGAATTGTTCGGTCATAATAAAGGTTCATTTACTGGCGCCATTGATGCGCGCAAAGGATATTTTGAACTTGCCAACAGCGGAACGTTATTCCTTGATGAAATAGCCGAGATGCCGATAACCACGCAAGTAAAACTGCTTCGTGCAATTGAGACGAAAGAATTTATGCGTATCGGCGCTGAGACGCTCACAAAAGTTGATGTGCGATTTCTGGCGGCGACAAATAAAGATTTACAAAACGAAGTTGATGCGAAAAGATTTCGCGAAGATTTATTTTTTCGGTTAAAAGCCGTAACGATCCATATTCCTCCTCTTCGGAAAAGAAAAGCGGATATTTTTGAATTAGTCCATTTCTTTGCAGATAAATTTGCCGAAGAAAATAGAACAGCCAAACCCGTTTTTACAACAGAAGCTTTGGATTATCTGCACGATTATCCATGGCCCGGTAATGTCCGCGAGTTAAAAAACGCGGTTGAAACCTCCATCGCTTTAACAAAAAATGCAAAACTCACTAAAGAAATTTTCGAGCAGATAATTCCTTACCCGAAATCCGGAACTTCAATGAACTTTCCCGTTGTTACCAGGAAAACTCCCGAGGAAGTTGAAAGGGAATTTATTTACCGGGCGCTGTTTGAATTGAAAAAAGATATTCTTGATATAAAGGAAATTCTTTTACAAAAGGAAAATCTCGAAATACAAGATAATCCAAATGACGTGCATAGCGTTGAAGAAGCTGGTAAAAGAGCAATAATACTCGCCCTTAAAAAATCTAAAGGGAACAAAAGAATAGCGGCAGAAATGCTCGGGATCAGCGAAAGAACATTGTATAGAAAAATAAAAGAATATCACCTTTAAAAATTTGGTAAAACGTGAAAAAATTGAATAATTCTATCAAATTCAGATCGTTTCTAAAACCTCTCATTTTGTTGTTTATCATCGGAATATTGAGTAATTTTACAGGGTGTTTCGGATGCCCCTATTCATTTTCCGGAGCTTCTGTTCCTCCACATTTGAAATCAGTAGCAATACCATTTGCGGAAGATAGAAGCGGTTCCGGCGAACCTCGGTTGAGAGAGTTGCTCACCGAAAAATTAACGCAAAAGTTTATTGATGATAACAATCTGCAGATTGCAGAGAAAAGCAGCGCCGATGCGGTTCTTGAATGTGTAGTGGTTTCGCTTTCTGACGTTCCGGCGATTGTTTCTGCCGGTGAAAATGTGGCTTCGAGAAGAATAACAATTACGGTGCAAGTTACTTTTAAAGATTTAGTGCAGAGACGAACCGTTTTTGAAAAACAATTCTCTAACTATGGTGATTATTCGGGTGGAATTCCTGAGAGAAATTTAGGCATTGAAGATGCAATTAATAAAATAAGTGATGATATTCTGTTAGATACGGTGTCAGGTTGGTAATTTAATTTATAGGAGAATTTATGGATGAGATAGTACTTATCTCATATTTTGTTTCGTTGTTCATTTTATTCGTTTTTAGTAGTCATGGATTTTTTATGATCTACTATTACAACAAATACAAAAACGTTAAGCCGGCTGCAAATGTTGATATTAATCCCGATACGAAGGTAACGATCCAGCTTCCGTTGTACAATGAATTATATGTAGTTGAACGGTTAATTGATTCCGTTTGCGAAATCGATTTCCCGAAAGATAGAATGGAAATTCAAGTGCTGGATGATTCAACTGATGAGACAGTCAATTTGGTTGCTCGCAAAGTTGCAGAAAAGAAAGAATTAGGTTTCAACATTCTTCACGTAAGAAGAACTTTACGAGAAGGTTATAAAGCAGGCGCATTGAAAGAAGGAATGAAAACCGCGACAGGTGAATTCATCGCCATCTTTGATGCTGATTTTATTCCTTCAAAAGATTTTTTAAAAAAGACGCTTGCTCAATTTACCGATGATAAAATCGGGATGGTGCAGACGCGTTGGGAACACCTCAACGGTGATTATTCAATTTTAACAAAGGCGCAAGCTTTGGCTTTAGATGGTCATTTTGTTATTGAACAGAACGTTCGAAACAAAGCCGGATTTTTTATCAACTTTAACGGAACTGGCGGTATCTGGAGAAGAAGCTGTATTGAAGACGCCGGCAACTGGCATGCCGATACTTTAACTGAAGATTTAGATCTAAGTTATCGTGCGCAATTAAAAGGCTGGAAATTTGTTTTTCTCCGTGATGAAATTTCTCCTGCAGAATTACCTTCAGAAATTAATGCTTTAAAAGCCCAGCAATTCCGCTGGACAAAAGGCGCTATTGAAACCGCAAAGAAAATTCTTCCATTGGTTTTGAAATCAAAATTACCTTTGAGAGTTAAAATTCAAGCGACTTTCCATTTAACAAACAATTTAGCTTTTCCGTTTATTCTACTTGCAGCTATCTTAAATGTACCGTTGATATTTATTAAAAACAGCGGATCACACGAAGCTTATTTCGCAGTGATGTCAATTTTCATTCTTGCTTTTATCGGCTCGTTCATCTTCTATCTTTATTCTCAGAAAGATATTCGCACAGATTGGCGCAAAAAAATTGTTCTCTTTCCTCTTTTTATGGCTGGAAGTATGGGCTTTGCGGTTAATAATTCGCGCGCAGTAATCGAAGGCTTGTTAAGTAGAAAGAGCGAGTTTGTTAGAACTCCAAAATTTAAAGTTGTTGATCAAAAAGATTCTTGGTCGAACAACAAATACGTAAACAAAAAATTAGAGCCCTCCGTAATTGTTGAATTAATTATGGCGCTCTATTGTTTGGTCGGCATCGGTTCATCCATTTACTTTTTGGAAATTGCCGCCATCCCGTTTCAACTTTTATTTTTTATCGGATTTTCTTTCGTCTCAGTAACGTCAATCAGACATGCCTATTCTAAAAAATAGGTTTTAAAGTGGGAAAAACCGCAAAGAATATTTTCGACGAAAAAGTAAGTTTAATTTACGAGTATAATAAAAAATCTCCGTTATTTGTCAGAGAGGCAAATACGGAGATTTTTGCTAATAACGTAGAAAAAGCTGTTGAAATTTTACAACAAGGTTTACAACTTTTTCCCGATTACCCGACAGCACATATAGTGCTTGCAAAGGCTTTAACAATGCTCGGAAAGTATGATGAAGCTTTATCTTCTTACAAAAAAGGCTGCGGGTTGATTAACTCTAATGCGTCTTATAATTTTTTTGTTGAAGAAGTTGCTTCAAGTAAAAAACAACGCTCAGCTTTTGGAAAAATTCCTCGCCAATCACTTACTTTTGAACAAGATTTTCAGGATGAAAAAGATTTTCCCCCCGGAGATGGTTCCCGTTTTTTTAAAAATGAAAATGCTTTTGAAGATAGACTTAGTGAAATTGCGGAAAAAATTTCAGCAGTAAAAATTCAACCGCCTCCTGACTCAGGAGAAAAAGAAGAAGAAAGCGATCTCGATTTCCCTTCTGAAGTTAAGATTGCCTCGGAAACACTCGCTAAAATTTATATTGCTCAGGGTGAATTCAAAGAAGCAATTGAAATGTACCGCCGCCTAATCCGGAAAAACCCCATAAAAGAAGATTACTTCCTTGGTAGAATTTCAGAACTTCAAGCCAAGTATAATCTTGAATAAAAGCCAAAGTTCCCCGTTTCATTTTTAACATGAATACCAAACAATTCCATAAATTACCGGAGACGTTTTATCAAAAAGATGTTTTTAAAATTGCTCCAAAACTTCTTGGAAAATATTTTGTAAAAAAAGAAAAGCAACAATTTCTGATAGGAAAAATAGTTGAAGTTGAAGCTTACGCCGATAAAATTGATGAAGCTTCTCACTCATTTAACGGCGTAACGAAGAGAAATACATTGATGTTTGATTCCGGCGGGAAGTTATACGTTTATTTTATTTATGGAAATCATTTCTGCTGCAATGTAGTGTGCGATAAAGAAGGCGTTGGTTCCGCAGTATTAATCCGCGCGCTTGAACCGTTAAAAGGAATTGAGATAATGGCGGAAAGAAGATTTCAAAAAAATGAAGTTACCGCAAAAGAATTCTTAAATTTGACCAACGGTCCTGGGAAAATTTGTAAGGCGTTTAACATTTCTAAAGATGAAAACGGTATTGATCTTTGCGGCGAAAATATCTTTTTAGCCGAAGGAGAAAAGATTTCGAAGAAAAATATTATGCAGTCGCCGAGAATTGGAATTAAAAAATCAAAGGAATTACTCTGGAGATTTTATTTAAAAGATAATCCTTTTGTTTCGGCTAAATGATAACGCCAAACAATATATTGCTCGTGCGTACAGACCGGATTGGCGATGTTGTTCTTTCGCTTCCGCTTGCCGAAGCAATTAAAAAAGAATTCCCGGATTGCAGAGTTACGTTTCTTGTAAAGGCTTATACTCTGGATTTAGTAAAAAATCATCCATTTATTGATGAGGTGTTAACACTGGACGAAACAGACAATATTCCGAATATTTTTTCTAATGTACGGAAAATAGGATCGAAAAATTTTGACAGCTGCATTGTCGTCTATCCGACTTTTAGAATTGCGTTTATCTTATTTCTTACGCGGATAAAAAATCGGATCGGAACCGGTTACCGTTCTTATTCTTTTTTCTTTACAAAGAAAATTTACGAGCATAGAAAATATGCCGAACGTCATGAGCTTCAATACAATATGAATTTGTTAAAAGTTTTCGGCATTGAAAAGCAATTGGAATTAGGTGAAGTTGATTTTCATATTCAAATTAGCGAAGAAGGAAAGAAGGATGTACAACAATTCTTTCTTGAAAATAAAATTGATACAGCCAAACCATTGATTATTGTTCACCCAGGAAGCGGTGGCAGCGCTGTTGATCTTCCGTTATTAAAGATGAAAGAATTAGTACAAAAACTTTTAAACTTAAATGTTACGGTGCTGATTACCGGTAGTGGTAATGAAAAAGAAATTTGTCAATCGCTGGTTTTAAATGAAAAGATAATAAACGTTGCCGGAAGGTTTTCGCTTTCTTCTTTAATTGCGTTAATTGAAAAGTCGTCTATATTTATTTCTAATTCAACAGGACCGTTGCATATTGCCGCAGCGTTGAAAAAATATGTTGTCGGGTTTTACCCCAAAATTGATGCGTGTTCGGTACGCAGGTGGGGACCATTTACCGAAAAGAAAATGATTTACGAACCGGCAATCAATTGTCAGAATTGTACTCGAAAACAGTGCGAACGTTTGAATTGCATGGAGACAATTTCAATTGATGAAGTTTTTGCCAATATCAAAAATTATTATATGTTGCTTCAAAAGAACGGAGACTTTTAATGAAAATAAATCCTTGCCTGCTTTTGTCAGGGAGTTTAGTTTTCCTTTTATTTAAAGGAGTTCTCTTCGCGCAAAATTCAGGAACAGATTTTCGAAAGATCGAAAATAAAGCTTTTAAAGTCGGTGAAAAATTAACCTATGATGTTAAATACGGATTCGTTACGGCAGGCGTTGCAACTATGCGTATTCCCGAGATAAAAAAAATTACCGGACGAGATACCTACAAAGTTTTATTTGAAGTGAATTCGGTTTCAAGTTTTGACTGGTTCTACAAAGTGCGTGACCGCTATGAAACCTACATCGATGTTGAAGGAATTTTCCCATGGCGTTTTGAACAGCATATCCGCGAAGGAAAGTATTCGAGGGATTTTTCCGCCTTCTTCGATCAGCGAAAAGGAAAAGCAAAAACTTCCGGCGGATCGTATGATATTCCAAAATATGTCAACGATATTATTTCAGCTTTTTATTTTGCACGTACTTTTAATTATTCAAAAATGAAAGCCGGAGAGAAAGTCTATCTTCAAAATTTCTATAAAGACAAAGTATTTGATTTAGAGGTAAGGTATCTCGGTAAAGAGAGAATTACAGTTGGTGCCGGAACGTTTGATTGTATTATGGTAGAACCGTTAGTGCAGGAAGGCGGATTATTTAAAAGCGAAGGAACGATTGTTATTTGGTTGACGGATGACGAGTTGAAAGTTCCCATAAAAGTAAAAACAAAAGTTATTGTCGGCGCAATTGATGCAGAGCTAACAGCATTTGAAGGTCTGAACGGAAAATTGAAAGCAAAATAACAATTTATGAATGAGCTCAAAAATCAGAAACCTACTGAAAATAATTTGAACATCTCCGAGCCGGGAAATTTAGATGAAAATGGAAAACCGGAATTAACACCTAAAATTTCTCCCGTAAAAGCAGGCTTACTTGGATTAGCCGGAGGATTTTTCTTTTATCAAATTTTTGGCGGACTTTTGACCGTTCTTATTTTTGGTCTCAATTTAGAAAAAGCAGATGCGAACGCTCTCCGATTAATAACCATGGCAGGACAGGTTCTTTTTATTCTTTTACCGGCACTGATCTTTTCAAAAATTATCTACGAAGATGTAACGCGGGTTATTCGTTTTCGCACAGCGCCTTGGATTGAAATAGCTTTGTTTACCGTTGGTATTATTGCCTTAACGCCTGTTCTCCAAAATTATTTATACATTCAAAATTATTTTCTCGAACAGCTGGCAAAGCAAAACGGATTTATCCACATGATTAAAGATTCTCTGGATTCTTTAGATAAATTAGTTGAAAGTTCTTACGGCAGTTTATTAAAAATACATTCGGCAATGGATGGAGCAATTGTAATTGCGGTTGTTGCCATCACGCCTGCAGTTTGCGAAGAAGTGATGTTTCGCGGTTTTATTCAAAAAAGTTTTGAACTAAAATATAAACCGTTTTTAGGCGCGCTGATAACTGCAATATTTTTTGGGCTTTATCATTTTAATCCGTATGCTTTTCTTCCATTAACAATACTTGGTTTCTATCTTGGTTATTCAGCCTACAAAAGCAATTCAATCCTTGTTCCCGTGGTGCTTCATTTTATAAATAATTTATCTGCCGTAGTTTTGTTTATGGTTTTCGGAGATTCGGAACTTGAACAAAGCAAAGCGATAACTTCGACAGAATTAACTCCAACGCTCATTTCGTTGACGTATCAAATCATTTTGTTTGTTCTTGTTCTTATTGGAATTCAATATTATTACCGAAAGAAAAAGCGGGTAACAGCCGCGTTAAATCAGTAAACAATTATGCCGTATTGTCCGAATTGTAAAATAGAGTTTGAAGAATCAGTAAAAAATTGCAGCGACTGCGGAACTGAACTTATTGATTCGCTCCCGAAGGAATTTTTTTTAGATGAAGATAATTTGGCGCTGCTTACAATTTGTACTCAGATGTACGAAGCTGAATTTATTAAAGCTAATTTAGAAAGCGCCGATATTAATGCATTTATTCTTTCGAAGCAGGATCGTAATTATCCTTTTCTTGGCACAATAAAAATTTTTGTAAAAAAAGAAGACGAAAACTCTGCCCGCGATTATTTGGAAAATATAAATAACCAATCTCCTTCAACAGACGAGGAATAACAGTGTCAAATACGTTTGTAAGAATTTTAGTTTCGGTATTAACTATACCACTAATTTTAGCGGTTTGTTTTTGGGGAAAACTTTTGTTCCTTGGATTTACGCTGGTCATCGGTATGGTGGCGTATTATGAGTTTATCTCATTTGCAAAACAGAAAGTGGCTTCCGGATCGCTTGTAATCGGGTTGCCCGCGGTATTGCTGATTATCTTGAATGCCTATTTTAATTTTACCGATTTTTCTCTATTAGCTTTTGGCATCGTTTTTCTTTCTCTTTTACATGAACTTTTTAGAAATGAAAAATCCGCAATTATAAATTTGGGGATAACGTTTCTTGGAATTTTTTACATCGGATTGTTTTTAAGTTCATTTATTTCTGTAAGAGAATATTTTGGTGATTATCAACGCGGAGCGTTTGTTATTATTTCGATGCTTGCTACCATTTGGATATGCGACTCAGCCGCTTATTTTTTCGGGTTGTCATTCGGCAAACACCGCTTGTTCCTTCGTGTCAGTCCGAAGAAAAGCTGGGAAGGCGCAATTGCGGGTTTTATCTTTTCAATTATTACCATGCTTGCTGCAAAATTATTAGTGGTTGATTTTTTATCGTGGCAGAATGTGATTGTTATCGGAATTATTCTGGGAACGGTTGGGCAAGTAGGCGATTTAATTGAATCGTTATTAAAGCGCGATGCCGGCGTAAAAGATTCATCAAACTTAATTCCAGGGCACGGCGGAATTTTTGATAGATTTGATTCGCTCATTTTTTCTGCTCCGATTGTTTTTTTATATATCAAGTATTTCATTTCTCAATAAAAGTTTTTCATGGCAAAACAAAACAAAGTAAGCGTTATCACGTTAGGGTGTTCAAAAAATACGGTTGATTCTGAACGGTTAATGCGTCAACTTGAAGCGAATAATTTTAAACTTCAATCGGATCCGAATGAAGCCGACACAATTATCATCAACACTTGCGGCTTTATTGAAGCGGCGAAAGAAGAATCAGTAAATACTATTCTTAACGCAATTGCTTTGAAGAATGAAGGAAAAATTAAAAAAGTTATTGTTGCGGGTTGTTTATCGGAACGTTACAAAGATGACCTTCAAAAAGAAATTCCCGAAGTCGATGTCTTTTTCGGAACTGAAAATTATGAAGGAATAATTAAAGAGATCGGCGGTGAATTAAAACGCGAACTACTTGGTGAGCGTTTGCTTACAACGCCTTCGTACACCGCGTACTTAAAAATATCCGAAGGCTGCGATAACCCATGTTCGTTTTGCGCAATTCCTTTAATGCGCGGAAAACATAAAACAAAATCTATTGAAGAACTTGTGCGCGAAACGGAATTTCTTGCAAAGAATAATACCAAAGAATTAATTCTTATCGGACAAGACACCACCGATTACGGAAAAGACCTTTATGAAAAAAGAAATCTTGCAGAACTCATAAATCGCTTGAGTGAAGTTGAAGGGATTGAATGGATTCGTTTGATGTACGTTTATCCATCCCATTTCCCGGATGATTTAATTGAAGTAATGGCGGACAATCCGAAAGTTTGCAAGTACATCGACATTCCTCTTCAACATATTTCCGATGATGTGCTGCGTTCGATGCGGAGAGGAATAACCAAGCACAGAACGGTTGAAACCTTGAATGCGTTACGGAAAAAAATTCCAGGCGTTACCATTCGTACAACTTTTATTGTCGGTTATCCAAATGAGTCGAAAGAACATTTTGATGAACTTTGTGATTTCGTTAAAGAATATAAATTTGACCGCATCGGAGTTTTTACCTATTCGGTTGAAGAAAATACACCAAGTTATCTTTTAGGCGATCCGGTTCCTGAGAAAGAAAAATTTCGCAGAAAAAACAAATTGATGAAAATCCAACAGAGTATTTCGCACGAAAAAAATCTTTCACTTACCGGAAAAGAGTTACGAATTGTAGTTGAAGGTAGGGAAGGAGATTATTATATTGGGAGAAGTTATAGAGACGCACCTGAAGTTGACGGAGAAGTTTTAATTCCCGTAAAAAATAAAATATTAAAAGTTGGGAAGTTCTATAATGCAACGGTTTTTGATTGTAACGAGTATGATCTTTTTGCAACTGTTTAACGGCGGAAATATGAAAAAAGTTGTGATCCTTTTGTTTTTGCTTGTCTCCTTACAAATGTTCGGTCAAGTTGAACAATCTTCCGAGACATATAATAATTTAGGTTTGCCTACCTTTTATTATGAATTGCTAAACTATAAGGATCAAAATTCATCACTTACTCGCGTTGATGTTTTTGTGCAGGTGCCGTTTAATTCTCTTCAATTTATTAAAGATGGCTCCGGATTTAAAGCGGAATATACTGTTTCGGTTTCCGTTTACAGCAAAGAGAAAGAAAGTTTGCTGACCGAAAAACTTTGGAACGAAAAAATTTCTTCGCAAGAATTTGATCAAACCCATTCGCGCTCAAATTTCAATTTAAGTTTAAAATCTTTTTCACTTCAGCCCGGTGAGTATGTTTTTGTAATTTCAGTTGAAGATAAGGACTCAAGAAAGAAAAGTTCTTATGATGCAAAGTTCGCGGTTAAACAGTTTGAAAATCCGGTTGATGTAAGTGATATTCTGTTTATCGGAAATAAAATGGCTGTTAACGGAAAAGAAAAAATATTCCCGAATATCTCGAAGATTGTTTCAACCTCTGAAGGAAAACTTTCTGTTTACGCTGAAGTTTACGCTGATTCCAACACACTGGTTTTGATGAAATATTTTATTTCTTCAAAGGATAAAAAAACTATCGTCGAAAAAACTTCGGAAAAAGATTTGCAGAAAGGAATTAACCACATTGCGCTTGAAACAGACAGTCTAGTTCTTCCTCTTGATAATTATATTTTTACTCTCACAATTGATGATATGAACTCTTCAAAAAAAGTTTCATCAAGTAAAACCTTTTTTTCCCGGATTGAAGGCGTTCCGCCGACAATTACAAATGTTGATAAAGCTATCGCACAGCTGATCTATTTAGCCTCTACGGCAGAACTCGATTCAATTAAAGAAGCAAAAAATTCCGCAGAAAGACTTGAACGGTTTTTGAATTTCTGGAAAACAAAAGATCCGAATAAAGCAACGCCTGAAAACGAAGCGTTTAACGAATACTATCGTCGTGTAGAATACGCCAACGTTCATTTTTCACATTACACGGAAGGCTGGAAATCCGATATGGGAATGGTGTACATCATTCTCGGCGCGCCGAATTCGGTTGACCGCCATCCGTTTGAATATGATTCCAAGCCGTATGAAATTTGGGAGTATTATCAAATTAACCGGCAATTTATTTTTGTTGATTCCACAGGGTTTGGCGATTACCGCTTAACCACGCCGTTTTATAACGATCTTGATCATTACCGGTAAACAAAATGATCCTTACCGTAACAATTAATCCGCTGCTTGAAATATGTTTGAATTATAATCATGTTTTATTCGATGCTGAAAATAGAAACGGCAAGCTTGCGTACCGCGCCGGCGGCAAAGGAATAAACGTAAGCAGACAATTAAAATATTTGCAGACAAAAAGTTTTGGGTTTACTTTTTATGGCGGAACAAACGGTAAAATTTTCCGTTCGGTTTTAGAGAAGGAAGAACTTGCTTTTTCCTTTATCAGATCCGAAAGCGAAACAAGAATAGCTTCGGTTGTTGTTGACGAATCAAAAAAAACTACAACAACTTATTTCCAGGAAAACAACATCATCACTTCGGTAGAGGCAAATGAATTCAAATCGAAGCTCGACAAGATGATTCAGAATTGTGAGATTGTCGTTTTCTCCGGTTCTTCTCCATCACCCGCAACAGATGATATTTTCCCGTACGGAATTTTGCTTGCCAATAAGTATGATAAGATCTCAGTTCTTGATACTTACGGCAATCATCTCGCAAATTGTATTGATGCCTCGCCGACGATCCTTCATAACAATGTTGAAGAACTTGAAAGATCATTGCAGGTTAAATTAAAATCAGAAAAAGATAAATTGAGTTTTCTTGACCATCTCTACCAAAAGGGAATTAAGCAGGCGTTCATCACCGATGGAGAACATTCGGTTTATGCTTCGAACTTTGATTATCATTTTAAAATAAATCCCCCGAGAGTAAATGCTGTTTATCCAACAGGCAGCGGCGATGCTTTTGTTGCCGGAGTTGTTTACGGATGGCACAACGATTTTGTTTTTGAAGAGACATGCAAGTTAGCCGTAGCGCTTGGCGCTGTTAATGCCGGGCATCTTGATATTTGTACGGTAAGCGTTGAAGAGGTTTCCGAACTTCAAAAACAGATCGTCTTCAAACCGGTTGGTAAAAAAATGAAATTGTTAGATGACTCGCCTCAATAATTCGATAATTTTCTTCTTTCTTTTTTCTTCCTTCCTATTTTCGCAGACAACGCCGAAAATTATTTTTCATGGGAATAAAATTCTCTCTGAAAAAATTTTGTCAGGGGAAATATCTTCTCATAAAATAAATTTTCTCCTCGACAGCAGTAAACAGATAATAAACGATAACCTGCATCAACTTTATAGCGTTGCGGGATATTTTCATTTCCGGCTTGACAGCATTACCACTGTTCTGAGCGAAGATAGTTTGCGACACGAAATCCACTCATTTCTAATAGAGGGAGAACCGACCAACATTCATCAAATTATTTTTAGCGGAATCGATTCTCTAAACGATAAAATTATTTTACGCGAAGTTGAATATCTGGAAGGAACGATATTCACGAAACAAAAAATTGAGAACTTCATCGATCAAATATTTAATTTGTTGGATGAAGAAGGGTATCCGTTTGCTAAAATAAAAATTGAATCTGTTTCTTTTTTTACCGATTCAACTTCACAAAAATATTTTGCCGATGTTTTTCTTTCACTCAACAAAGAGAAGGAAGGAAAGATTGACCGGATTGAAATAACGGGAAATAGTAAAACAAAAGATTACGTCATCATCCGTGAACTTGGTTTGCAATACCATGAAAAATATTCGCAAAAAAAAATTAACGAAATACCCAGGAAGTTAAATCGCCTTCGCTTTTTTGATCCGGTTGCAGAACCGCAATTTTATTTTTCACAAAAAGATGAAGGAGTTCTGCAAATTGATGTGAAAGAAAAAGAGACGAATAACTTTGACGGAATTATCGGTTATCTTCCCGGTGATACAAAAACCGGAAGCGGATATTTTTCCGGTTTGGTTAATGTAAGTTTGCGAAATCTTTTCGGAACAGGCAGAGCCGCCGCTTTCCGCTGGCAGAAAATTGACCGCCTTTCGCAAGAGCTTGAACTAAAATATTTTGAACCCTGGTTGTTAGATTTTCCCTTTCATCTTAATCTTGGATTATTTCAAAAAAAACAAGACAGTTCATTTGTACAGCGTAAATACAGCGTTGCGCTTGACTACACCGCAACGAGCGAGGTCACTGTTTCCGGCACTTTCGATTATGAAAAAGTTATTCCTTCATTAAACGATTACGGGTTTATTTCCGTTTTTGATGCAACATCAATTTCTACCGGTCTCACTTTGAAATATGATTCACGCGATGATCCCTACTCACCAACCGAAGGAATGTATTTTGCGAATGCATATGTCTATACAAGAAAGAAAATTAATGGTCCGGCGCAGCTTATTACTTCATCAACGGAGACCAAGGTAACGCATCAAAAAATTATTGCTGATTTTAATATTTATTACGAACCGTTCAAGAGACAAGTAGCTGCTCTTGGACTTCACGGAAAAGAATTGCAAGGTCCGCAAATTGAAATCTCCGATATGTTTATGTTAGGCGGAACAAATTCGCTGCGCGGTTATCGTGAAAATCAATTTCTTGCATCGCGTGTTGCGTGGGCTAACTTCGAATATCGTTTCTTACTAACAAGGCGGACTTTTGCATTTTCTTTTTTTGATGTTGGATATTTTTTGCAAAGAGAAAATGTTGATTTGAATATCCAAAAATCATTTGGAACGAAAATTGGCTATGGAATAGGTCTCCATGTTGAAACGGGACTCGGCATTTTAAATGTTAATTTTGCTTTTGCAAAAGGAGATTCTTTCAGCGAAGGGAAAATCCACTTTGGTATTATAAATGAATTTTAGTAAACCAAATTAAGCAAAAGATTGAACTAGGTTCTTAATCATAATCTTAATCTTTTTCATAATCTACATTAATTTTATAAAAACGAGTAAGATTAAGAAAACGATTATGATTAAGAATATTTTCACTTAACAAGTATGTAATGTAACTCAATAAATAAAAGACTAGATTTCTATAAACGTTTTAAAAATCATACGGCCACTTAATGCAGCGATAACCTTTTTTTCAGTTCTCGTTGGGGGAGTCATTTGTTCTGGAAACAAAACTATTTCGATAAAATTGCTCTTCGCTTCCTTAGCCGCGGCTTTTATTGCCGCCTCCGCAAACATCATTAATGATTATTTCGATATTGAAATTGATAAAATAAACCGACCTGATAGAATTTTGGCAAGCGGTAAAATGACAGAGCGAACTGCATTCATTCTCTATTTCTGTTTTATTCTTGGTGGAATAATTCTATCCATCTTTGTAAATGTCTTGGCTTTACTTATTGTTTTGTGTTCTGCTATTCTGACATTTTATTATTCGTACAAGTTTAAGAAAATTCCGCTGCTGGGAAATGTCATTGTCGCTTTCATGACCGGACTGGCTTTTCTATTCGGCGGCGTTTCGGTTGGCAATATTGGTGCGGCGGTCTTTCCGTTTATTTTTGCTTTCACCATAAATTTGATGAGGGAAATTGTAAAAGATATGGAAGATGCCGAAGGTGATGTGCGCGCAAACGTTTTTACTTTCCCCGTAAAGTTTGGATTTGAAAAAGCTAAAACACTACTTTATGTATTAGCTCTTTTTCTGGTGATTGCAATGCTTATTCCGTTTCTTCTAAAAATATATAATGCAAAATATCTGGCGCTAATTACTTTTGCCGTTGTTCCGATGCTGATATACGGTATGCAAATCTTGCATAAAAAAAATGATACAGCATCATTCGGCAAAGTTAGTTTGTTGTTAAAATTGCAAATGGTTTTTGGTTTGCTCGCAATCTTTTTAGGCTCATGAAAAAATTTGATGATACATTCCGCACAAAGGAAATTCAATTAATTGCCGGCGTTGATGAAGCCGGACGCGGACCATTAGCGGGTCCCGTGGTTGCTGCCGCTGTTGTGTTTCATCCATCAACTTTTATTGAAGGAGTGAACGATTCAAAAAAACTTTCGGCGGCAAAACGGGAAAAACTTTTTACGCAAATCACGGAACAAGCATTGGCTTTCGCTTATGAAATTATTCCGCATACAACGATTGATGAAATAAACATTTTGCAAGCGTCTCTGCTGGCAATGAAAAGATCAGTTGAGAAATTAGCAACGGTTCCTCATCTCATTTTAATTGATGGGAACAAAACTTTTCCAAGTAATGTTTATCATAAAGCGATAGTGAAAGGTGATGCGAAATCATTCTCCATTGCAGCGGCTTCAATTGTGGCTAAAGTTGTGCGTGATGAAATTATGGTAAAACTTTCCCGAGAATTCCCGGAATACAAATGGGAGAAAAACAAAGGGTACGGAACTGCCAAACATATTTTGGCGATTAAAAAATATGGCGCGACACCGCATCATCGGAAAACTTTTTTGAAGAACATCCTGACTGGAGAACAACTTGCGCTCCTCGACTAAAGAAAAAGGAAAGGAAGGAGAAGAACTTGCGGTTACCTTTCTTGTAGAAAAAGGCTTTGAAATTATTGAACGCAATTACCGCTACGGAAAAGGGGAACTTGATATTATTGCGCGCGAAAAAGGTTTTCTTGTTTTTGTTGAAGTGAAATCTCGTGAAAGCTTAGAATACGGTTTGCCCGAAGAAGCAATAACAAAACGTAAAATGAGCCAGATCAGAAAGATTGCCGAAGCCTACCTTGCCGAAAAGAATATAACAGACGAGAATATAAGGTTTGATGTGGTTGCTATTTTGTTCTTAAAAGGTGAAATATCGATCGAGCATTACGAGAATGCTTTCTAAGCTTTTCCACGGGCGGGTTTCTTGGATAAACATTTTTTCTTATTTTTATCTTAACAAAAGAAAAGAATCTAACGTAACCGGTATTCATAATTGAAAAATCTTGTAAAAAAACATAGCGCAGTCTATAACAACTTTTCCGGCTTCCTCTTAGGTGTGGGGCAATTCTTTGAATTCTGCTTTCGCTTCCTTAAAAATGTCTTCATGCCTCCGTATGAATTTCACGAAATAAAAAAACACATGGATGAACTCGGCGTTAAAACGCTTCCGATTGTAAGTGTAACCGGATTTATCATCGGAGCTGTTTTGGCGATGCAGAGTCAACCGATCCTTGCCCGGTTTGGAGCGGAATCCGTTTTACCGGCGATGGTTTCACTTTCGGTTGTGCGGGAACTTGGTCCCGTTATTACCGCATTAATCTTTGCCGGAAGAGTTAGCTCCGGTATTGGAGCGGAACTTGGTTCAATGAGAGTAACCGAACAGATTGACGCGATGGAAGTTTCTGCGATTGATCCGTTTCGTTATCTGGTTGTAACGAGAGTTATTGCCTGTGCTTTAATTTTACCTATGCTAACGCTATACGTGGTGTTCCTTGCAATATTTGGCGGATACCTTGCAATCATCTTAACACAAAATATGTCGTTGCAACTTTACGTAGTATCCGTTGTTGAAGCAATTAGGTTCAGTGATATCCTTCCGGGTGTTGGTAAAACTTTCTTCTTCGGATTTATAGTCGGAATTGTCGGTGCTTTCAAAGGATATAACGCTGATAAAGGAACAGAAGGGGTCGGGAAAGCCTCTACAACTTCCGTTGTTCTCGCGTCTTTGTTGATTTTAGTGACCGATACGGTTCTCGTAAAAATTACGTTGTGGATATGGCCGTAGAAATGGTGAAAATATCGCACATCTCAAAAGCGTTTGATGACTTTGTCGTTCTTGATGATGTTTCGCTTTCGGTAGATCATGGTGAAAATCTCGTGGTCTTCGGGAAAAGCGGAACGGGAAAGAGTGTACTCTTAAAATGTATGGTGAAACTTTTGGTGCCCGATGAAGGAGAAGTTTTTATTGAAGGGAAAAATGTTCATACCCTTTCGAACAAAGAATTAAAAGAATTAAGAAAAAATATCGGCTTTCTTTTTCAGAGCGCGGCGTTGTATGATTCTATGTCGGTTAGAGAAAATCTCGCTTTTCCATTGATACGGAATTTCTATTTTACAAAAAAAGAAGTTGAAGCAAAGGTGAAACGGGCTTTGGAAATGGTTTCGCTTGAACATGCGGTTGATAAAATGCCTTCCGAGCTTTCCGGCGGAATGCGCAAACGTATTGGGCTTGCACGCTCAATTATTACTGAACCGAAATTGATGCTCTACGATGAACCGACTACCGGACTTGATCCTATCACCACAAAAGAAATAAGCCGGTTGATAAGAGATTTACAAAATCAATTGGAAATGACCTCCATCAGTATTACGCATGATTTAGCCTGTGCGCAGATCATTTCTGATAGAGCAGTGGTTTTAGATAAAGGGAAAATTAAATATGAAGGAAGTTTGAAGGAATTAACCGTTTCAACCGATCCTTTTTTACATGACTTTTTTACGAGTGACACAAAAGTAGATTAACGGAGTTTTTATGGAATCAAAAGGCAGCACCATCCGGCTGGGAATATTCATTCTCATTGGCTCGATACTCTTTCTTGTGGCAGTTTTTCTTTTGGGCAACAAGCAATCCCTTTTTGCTTCAACCTTTGAAGTAAAAGCATATTTTTCTACGATCGAAGGATTGCGTAAAGGAGCTGCCGTTCGCTTAAGCGGTATTGAAGTGGGGAACGTGAGTGAATTGAGAATTATGAAAGATTCTTTGGCAAGGGTTGAAGTAACGCTTCGTTTAGTCTCCGACATCAGATCATTTATAAAAGAAGATATGCGTGCCTCGGTTGAAACGGAAGGTCTTGTCGGGAACAAAATAATTGTATTACATGTTGGTTCAAACGCATCAAAGCAAGTTGAAAGCGGGGGAACTATCATGGCGGAGGATCCGTTAAATTTTGGCGCTTTGGTTGAAGAAGCAAAAGGAACGCTCGAATACACAAAAGATATGGCGCGTAATCTTGCAGAAATTGTTGAGAAGGTGAATAACGGATCGGGGTCGATAGGTAAACTTGTAAACAACGATGACCTTTACAACAACACGAACAGATTAATAGTTACGGCGGATAGAAGCCTTGGCTCGATCTCTTATAAACTTGATACACTTGCAAACGTAGTTAATACTTTGGGTGCGGATGTGCAATCGGTTGTGCGTAATGTTGATCACACAATTAGCGGGATTGATAATTTAGTTAAGAATGTTCAAGACGGGCAAGGGGTTTTGGGGAAGATGCTGTCGGATAAATCTCCGCTTGATACTTCCATTACCGCAGTTTTTGCCAACTTGATAAAAATTACGGATGAAACCAAATTGGGCACCGAAAGATTTGCTGAAAATATGGAAGCTTTAAAATATAACTGGCTATTTAAAAGTTATTTTGAACAGCGCGGGATGTATGACAAACCCGGCTACGAGCAAAAGCTTGATAAGTTTTTAGAGGATATTAACAGCAGGATTAAAATTCTTGACGATAGAATTAAAAAGCTTAACAGTTTGATGAATGAGAAGAAATCAGCGGTGAAGTAAAGGGGGAATGGATGAATGAATTTGAATGGATGAATGGGAAATGACTGGAGTTGAGGACTGTGTGACTTTAAGACCGGGGGACTTTAGGATTTCCAAGACCTCCAAGGTTTTAAAAACCTGGAGGTCTATTCAGTTTTATTTTTACAGAACATTATTTTATTTTTGCTCACAACAACCGCATTTAAAAGAAAATTTTAAAAGCGGGGTTAAAACTTAAATGGTTTTCAACAATAGAGGAGGTTCTATTTGATGTCCATACACCTAAAAATTACCAACTGTAAAAACAAATACAGTTAGGTAGAGAACTAATTGCAGAAGCCGATCCCGCTTCAAAAAGGGCTTTCGGCATGGGGTAGTTAGTTCTAAACCCAACCAAGTAAATCAAAACAAATTATTTAAAATGATTGAAGTTGCAATAAAGTATTTCCCTCGTGGAACTTTATGCATTCTTCAGTGACTTCCTGTAACAGAATTCTTTCACGAAACGCACGAAGGTTTTTACGAAGGAACGCGAAGGAAAAGAAACTTAGTGAAATGTGCACAAAAGTATTATCCGGAGCTGTGAGTGAATTTGGAGATGACTCCGACGAATACGAACAGCTCGGCGGTACAAGAAAATCAGACAGAAAGAAGCCGGTAAGAAAACCGAAAGCTATATAGCTGGAAAGTTGAAAGTAAAAAGTTGAAAGTAAAAAGTTGAAAGTTCAAAAACTGATTACTGAAAACGGATAACTGAAAACTCTTTGAGGATGATAGACGGGCGAGAGCTTGTTTATCCTCCTTGGGAGATGAAGACAAAAAAATGATGAACATTCTTGCTGCCAGAGGGATAAAAAGAATTTTGGCAGTACAATAAATAATTAACCAGTGTATATATACAGGAGTTTATTTATGAAACATATTATTACATTCATAGTGATATTCTTACTATTTAATATGCAGGTAATTTCACAAGAAAAGTGGATGATAAAAAACCCAACTCCTTTAAATGTTGATTTTTCGGATGTGTGTTTTATCAATCCCAACATAGGTTGGGCAGTCGGTGGATCAGGGAAAATATTACACACAACTGACGCAGGACAAAATTGGAACATTGTAGATACTGGAGTGGATACGTGGTTTTCAAGAATACGTTTTATTGATTCCAGCAATGGTTGGATCGTTGGGATGATAGGGACAATTCTTCATACAAGTGATGGTGGAAATACTTGGCACAATCAAACAAGTCCAACTTATAACTACCTTTTCGATTCTTTTTTCATTGACTCCTCATTTGGATGGGCTGTTGGCCAGTATGGTATCATATTAAAAACTGAAGATGGCGGTACTACTTGGACAATCAAATCAGAAAACACATATACCCATATCAGTGGCGTCTTTTTTACAGATAGAAATACAGGGTGGGCTACTTCAACGGATAAAATTATACATACAACCGACGGTGGAAATTCTTGGAGTGTTCAATATTCGCAAGGATGGAATTGGTTCAACGATCTTCAATTTGTTGACTCACAAACTGGATGGGTTGTTGGTGTTGGTTCCATATTTCATACAACTGATGCGGGATTACATTGGGAAAGTCAATCCATTCCAGCAGAATTTCCTAATATTATGAATGTGCATTTTATCGATCAGCTCAAAGGTTGGGCAGTAGGAGATGGCGGCCTGATTTTGACCACTGAGGATGGCGGGAATAACTGGATTGTTCAGAACTCTTCCACTGGGCAAAGCTTACAAGGCATAAGTTTTTCCGACTCAATGAATGGCTGGATTGCTGGTTATAGTGGTTTAGTGCTTCATACAACAAATGGTGGCGTTAATTGGAATTCGCAGACTTCAATAATATCTCAAAATCTTTGGGGTGTGGATTTTTCAGATATTAAACATGGTTGGATTGCGGCTGGAAGTGGCGAGGTACTGCACACGACCAATGCGGGAGAAAATTGGGAAGAACAATTTACCGGAGTCAACGATTTGTTGTTGAGTGTTGATTTTGTAAATTCCGATACTGGTTGGGTTTTGAGCAGGGGAGGAATAGTTTTTAATACCAAAAACGGAGGGAGTGATTGGAACATTCAGGATACTCTTCGGTATGGGCACAAAATTTATTTTACTGACTGTAACAATGGATGGGGAGTAGGTCTCTTTGGGGTTATATATCATACTTCTGATGGAGGTAATATTTGGACCAAACAAAATTCAAATACAGACATTACACTCAATAATATCTATTTCGTAGATGAACAAAATGGGTGGGCTGTTGGAGGATGGGCGATGGACACCTCAGGTGTTATTCTATATACATCAGATGGTGGAAAAACTTGGAGTGATCGGTCTTACAGTAAGAACAACAATTTTCTTCAATCTGTGTTCTTTATCAATCAAAGTGAAGGTTGGATAGGAGGACACGGCTTCATACTCCATACCATCAATGGTGGTACTACATGGGAAGAACAAATGCTTGAAACAAACAAATGGATTCAAGACATCCATTTTGTCGATACGGAAAACGGATGGGCTTTAGGGGAAGATGGTCTGAGTAATAGAACAACGAACGGGGGAACAAACTGGTTTGAAGAACCTTCTGGTATCAAATCAAATATAAATGGAATATGCTTCATTAATAAGTCCAATGGTTGGGCCGTAGGAAATAATGGGGCCATCCTGCAATGGGGAGATGGTGTAGTCAATTCGGTAGAAAATAAGCAGATCAATTCTATTAAACTCCCAAGTGATTTCAAATTACTACAAAATTATCCCAATCCATTCAACCCAACGACTGTAATAAATTATTCTGTCCCTAAACAAAGTAATGTTAAATTAATAATTTATGATGCATTAGGAAGGGAGGTCGCAAACCTTGTTAACGAAGAAAAATCGGCTGGTAATTACGCAGTAGAATTTAATGCAGCACAGATGGCAAGCGGAATTTACTTCTATCAACTTCGGGTTGGTGATTTTATTCAGACTAAGAAAATGATTTTGTTGCAGTAGAAATGATATTTACAGCAAATATATTATTCTCATGCAAACAGAATTAGAACATATATTAATAAGCACTTATAAAGATGGGATGATCGCGTATATGGAATCTCATCCCGAAGCTTATGAGGAAGCTGTTCAATTAGCAATTTCGGACAAGCAGCCTTTTGCATGGCGGGCAGCCTGGTTATTATGGAGCTGCATGGAAGTGAATGACCGGCGGATACAGAAATACATAAAAGAAATAGTTAAAGCTGTTAAATCAAAAAATGATGGTCATCAGCGGGAATTGCTTAAAATACTTTTGCTAATGGAGATAGATAAAAAGTATGAAGGAATTTTATTTAATCTTTGTCTGGATGTTTGGGAAGAGATAAATAAAACTCCTTCAGTAAGAATGACAGCTTTTAAGTTCATCATGAAGCTTGTAAAAAAACATCCCGAATTATCCAAAGAGATCACTTTTATTCTACAAGAGAGATATTTAGAATCTTTATCGCCCGGTGTAAAGAAATCTATTTCAAAGATGATGAAGGGATTAAGTTGAGAAAGAATTTTTATCAACTTCGAGCAGGTGATTTTATTAAAACAAAAAAGATGGTATTGGTGTGGTAACTTTTGTAATTGGTTATTAAGAACGGAATGGTCACGACCATTCACTACATAATTAAATTCGATGGAAGAAAATCGCGGGAGCGTTCCGATAAACAAAATAGAGAATTCATGAAAAAATTGATTGTGATAATTATTCTTGTAAATATTATTAGTGTTACTCAAGCACAATGGTTTTGGCAAAACCCTTTGCCTCAGGGGAATGCCTTACTTTCAGTAAAGTTTGTTGACTCAACAACAGGTTTGGCTGTTGGGGGTGCAGGAGTAATCCTAAAAACGACGGATCGTGGAACCAGTTGGACTATAGTTAAAAGCGGCACATCAGGCAATTTATATTCTATTTGTTTTACCTCATCCCTAAATGCGTACGCAGCTGGTGCCAATGGAACAATATTAAGGACAACCGATGGCGGAACAAATTGGGAAGTACAATTTACAGGTATATCAGCAAGTCTTAATTCAATATTTTTTGCCTCCCAGACGGAGGGGTGGGTTGTCGGTGATGAAGGGACAATCTTAAAAACCTCGGATGGGGGAATCACTTGGAAGACCTATTCAAGCGGAGTAAAAACAAAAATTTGTTCAGTTTTTTTTACGTCAACAACAGATGGCTGTGCAGTTGGGGAGAATGGTCTTATACTTAACACTGTTGATGGAGGATTAACCTGGGCATATCGATATATTGGAACGTATTGGTCATTAAACTCTATTTATTTTACTTCATCTTTAACAGGCTGGATTGTTGGATACGGAGGTACGATGTTAAAGAGTACCGATGGCGGATTGAACTGGACTACACCGAGCAGTGGAACAACCTCTAATTTATTTTCAATAAACTTTCTCTCTTCCGAAATTGGATATATCGCAGGCAGTGGAACAATCCTGAATACAACCAACGGAGGAATAAATTGGAGTATACGTGCAACCAACTCTATCTTACGTTCGGTGGATTTTTCGCAAATGCAATCGGGTTGTGCAGTTGGTTACGGAGGAACAATTTTAACGACATCGGACAGCGGTAAAACCTGGACGGATAAAACAATAAGCTATAGGACTGATTTTAATTCGGTTCAATTTACATCTTCGTTGACCGGGTGGGCTGTAGGTTATAGTGGAAGAGCCCTTAAAACGATTGATGGTGGTAAAACTTGGTTACCTCAAGCGTCCTTAACTTCTACTTCCCTTGCGAGTATTTTTTTTATAGACTCGCTTACAGGATGGGCTGCAGGACTCATATATGATAGTTTGGGTGGTCATAAGCATGGAGTTTTTAATACAACGGATGGAGGATTGAATTGGTCGGTACATTCCAATGAAACAATAGGCAATATAAATTCTGTTTTTTTTATATCTCCTACTATAGGTTGGTGTACAGGGGGGAGATCTGTGTATAAAACAACGGATGGCGGCTTAACCTGGTTATTATATTCAGTACTATTAAATGAAAATTTTTTTCTAAATCAAATAGAATTTGTTTCCCCATTAACCGGTTATGCAGTTGGAGTGGCAGGTGGTTCTACCTCGTATTATGGAGTCGTTATAAAAACTACAGACGGAGGAATCAACTGGACGAAAATGAAATATTATGGAACAGACGAATTTTTTTCTCTTCATTTCATATCACCATCAACGGGATGGGTCGCGGGAAACTTAGGAAAAATATTAAAAACAGAAGATGCTGGATTAACTTGGAATGAACAGTATTCTACTACCATATATCCATTATACTCAATTAAATTTCTATCATCTTCAACCGGTTGGGCGGTTGGTTACTTAGGAACAATTTTAGCAACAACAGATGGTGGACAAAATTGGATTGCTCAACAAAGCGGAACTTACAACGATTTAATGTCAGTTAATTTCTTTTCAGATTCTGATGTCTGGGCAGTTGGGCGAGCGGGTACGATATTAAAGACCACGAATGGAGGTGTTACTTTTATAGAGACTTCTAAGCAAACCAGCTTGTCTCCCTATGAGTTCAAACTTAATCAAAATTATCCAAATCCTTTCAATCCAACAACGATAATAAATTATTCGGTTCCTAAACAAAGTAATGTTACGCTAATAATTTATGATGCGTTGGGAAGAGAAATTGCAATACTTGTGAATGAAGAAAAACAACCGGGAAGTTATGAAGTGGAATTTCAGTCGGCAGCCAGCAGCCAGCAGTTGGCAAGTGGAATTTATTTTTATCAACTTAAAGCTGGTGATTATGTTGAAACTAAAAAAATGATTTTATTAAAATAACCACTGGGATTTTTTATGAAAAAGTTTTATAACCTCCTCACTATTTACGTTCTTTTACAATTAAATGTAATAGCACAACAAAATTTTTGGGAACCAACAAATGGACCGCATGGGGGCTTTGTTCATGCTTTTGCATTCAGTTCTTCTGGTTCCATATTTGCGGGGACTGAAACGGGTGTTTATCGTTCCACTGACGATGGAAATAATTGGGCAGAAATAAATAACGGCCTGCCTACTTATAGATCTGTAGAATGCATAGCAATTAATTCAGTTGATCATATCTTTATTGGAGCCGGAGAAGGGATTTATCGTTCAACTGATAAGGGAGAAAATTGGATTGATATCACTAATGGATTATATGGTTCCTACAAATCTTTGGTTATTGATTCAAATGGGAATATATATACAGGAAGTACCGGGGGAGGAATTTTCCGTTCTTCCGATGAGGGTGAGAATTGGATAGTTGTTTATCATGATTATGGTATAACAGATTTTTATTCATTGGCTATTAACTCAAAAGGTTATATCTTCTCAGGTTTCAACGGTAGAAATGGTAGTGGTATTCTCCGCTCAACTGATAACGGAAACACATGGACACAACCAAGTGTATCTTACACTCGGGCTTTAGCTATTACTGCAAATGATTTTATATTTGCTGGAACTCAAGGAAATGGAGTACTTCGTTCAACTGATGATGGAGAAAATTGGGTTCAAATAAATAATGGCCTTTCAAGCTCATATGTGATAGCATTGACGATAGGCCCTGGTGGTATTATTTATGCGGGCACTGGAGTTTTTGCAGGTGGAATTTTCCGTTCTACTGATTATGGAGATTCTTGGTTTGAAAAGAGTAACGATCTTCCGGAAAATATTAGGAATATTTACGATTTAGATGTCGATCTGAGCGGAAATATTTTTGCTGGAACTGATGGAAAAGGTGTTTATCAGTCAACTGATAATGGAGAAAGTTGGATTGAAAAAAATAATGGATTAAACTCCTATGTTCTTTCTTTATTGACAAGTTCAGATGGTCATTTATTTGCGAGTGCATGGGAGAATGGACTTTTCCGCTCAACAAATGATGGATTTGAATGGGAGAGGATATTTGATGATCCACCTATAAAATCCTCACTAATAAAATCCAACGGTTCTATTTTTGTTGGAATTTATGGAAAGGGTATCTTCCGTTCTAATGATAATGGCGATAACTGGATGCAAGTAAATAATGGACTTTCAAGCACAAATATACTGGCATTAGCAGCTGACCTTACTGGTAATCTTTATGCAGGCACTGGGGAATTTGATGGAGAAATTTTCAAATCAACAGATAATGGTGAAACCTGGTTTAATCTGGGACATTATTTTAGTCATGTTAGATGGAGCATGAATTTAGCAGTAAATTCATATGGGCATATCTTTGTCGGTACTGGAGAAGGTATTTACAGATCAACAGACGGAATAAATTGGGGTGAAATAAACAATGACTTAGCAAATCCAGTTGTTGTTCAGTGTATGATGATAAATTCCCTTCAGCATGTTTTTATAGGTACGTATTCAGGAGTATATCGTTCAACAAATATTGGCAATAACTGGGGTGAAATTAATAATGGTATCAGCAATACAAATATAGAAGCTCTAGCATCCAATTCAGGTTTAAATATATTTGCTGGAACTCTAAACGGAATTTTCCAATCTACAAATAATGGAGATGATTGGATTGAAATCAATAACAATCTGAGAAATACTACAGTTCATTCACTAGCATTTAATGCAAATAATTACCTTTATTGCGGTACGTCATCGGGAGTTTTTCACACATCAATGCCTATAACTTCAACTGACGATAATAATACATTAGTTATCGGCGAATTTGGATTATCCCAAAACTACCCAAATCCTTTTAATCCATCAACGGTAATAAATTATTCTGTCCCCAAGCAAGGTAATGTTAAACTAATAATTTTTGATGCGTTAGGGAGAGAAGTAGCAAACTTAGTTAATGAAGAAAAACCGGTTGGAAATTATGTGGTAGATTTTAGTGCATCTCATCTTTCAAGCGGAGTATATTTCTATCAACTTCGAGCTGGAGATTTTTTGGAGACAAAAAAAATGATTTTAATAAGATAATTTAGGAGAGTTATGAAAACGTTTTGTTTAATATTCATTGTGGCTTTTGTTTTACAGTTCAATGGTTTTGGACAAGCCTCTTTTTCGTTAGATATCGGAAATAAATGGTACTATCAAGGGAAATCAACCCATAGAGATTATTTTTATGGTACTATAAAAGAAATTACTGATACTTTAAGTAATGGGTTTAACGAAGTCACGGCACAATATTTTTACATAGATACTGTGAAAATTGAAAAAGAGTTTTGGGCATATATTGGGGGGAAATTCTATGTGAATTCAACACCCACGATTGATGGTGCAAAAATTATCTATAACGATTTCATCATAAAAGATTCTTGCATATCTTCCATATATGGAAGTACGTGCAATAGAATAATAAATTATGATATTTTTGATAAAATATATTCTGGCCAGAAATATTCTTCCGGATCTGGAAATGCTGGTGGTGGCTCTAATGAAAGTATTTCGATTATTCCAGAAATAGGTATTGTTAAATCTACGCATTATAGTTATTCAAATACCGGTATTGCCCCCACAAGAAGTGATACAACGTATCTAATCGGGATGTATAATAAAATTGCGATGATGGGTGATACTATATTTCAGGCCCCAATAGATACAATAACTGCCTTTTTCCCGTTGAATATCGGTAATAAGTGGAGATATTATGTAAAATATAATAATGGCAATGTAGGATATGCAGAAAGAACAATCACAAATATATTATCTAATAATTTTAGAGAAGTAAGTGTAACTTACTCTTTAGGTACTAGTACTAATAAAGAGTATTGGCTTTATCAAAATAATAAACTTTACATTTCCACTACTCCCAATATTGACGCTTCTGTCTGTTGTTACAATCCATCACTGATGGGAGATGAGTATGTCTACAGATCAAGTTCGCTCTATCCATATTTTGGCAAAATATATCATCGCCTTGCTTGGATTCCAAATTACATTTTCAACAATAAAAAATATAATGCCCAAGTTCTTGAACTAAGGGCGGAGTCATCGTCACCCTTTTGTTATTATAAAACATCGGATAGTCTTGGTTTAGTTGAGTATTATTATCCATATAGTAACGATCCAAGAACTGAAACTTTAATAGAATTGACATTGACAGATGTTGACACAAAATCGGATCAAACTTCAATAAATTATTCTTTATTACAGAACTACCCCAACCCGTTTAACCCAGTAACAATAATAAACTATTCAGTCACCCAACAAAGTACTGTTAAGCTAATAATTTATGATGCGTTGGGAAGAAAAGTAGCAAACTTGGTTAACGAAGAAAAACCGATTGGTAATTACGCGGTAGATTTTAATGCATCGCATCTTTCAAGCGGAGTATATTTCTATCAACTTCGAGCCGGTGAATTTGTGCAAACGAAGAAAATGGTGTTGTTGAGGTAACAAATATTATGAAAAAATTATTCTTCAGTCTTTTAATCACAATTCTTTTGCAACTAAATGTTTTTGCTCAAAGTGGATGGAATTTAATTTATAATTTTGAACAGGGAATAACCAGCATTGCGTTCAAAGATTCCTTAACCGGTTTAGCTTCGGGGGCAGTTAATGCAAAAATTTATAAAACAATTGATGGAGGAATATCTTGGAGTGTAGTAAATATAACTGGTCTTTCAGATGTAATTTCTAATATTATCTTCTACAATGATAATATTTGTTTCGGAGTTGGAAAAAACGGAACAGTAATAAAATCTGTTGACAATGGTAATACTTGGTCTGTTGGAAGTGTTGGTGACCAGTCTGAATTAAGAACCATATATGCTACCCCTGAAGGAACTCTTTTTATCTGTCAGCGAAGCGGAAACGATATCTATAAATCATCTGACCAGGGAGGTTCTTGGACTAAAATATTTTCCAATAGTACCGGTTATGTTTATGATTTCGGATTTATTAATGAAAAAATAGGCTATCTCGTAGGAGATAGTATGGTCAAAACTACTGATGGAGGAGATAATTGGTCCATGATCAATGATATTATTCCACTTGCTAGAAATCTTAGAATTAAGTTCGTAACTGAAAATATTGGGTATCGATTAGCAGGCAATTATTCAGGAGGTAAAGTAGTTAAAACCACTGATGGAGGGAATAACTGGTTTATCCTATATGATAGCAATTATGGACCAAACATAGTTGATTTTACAATATCCGGTACGAATACAATTTGGGCTGTCGGTTATCATAATATTTTAAATTCCAGGAATGCAGGTTCAAGTTGGGCGCATCAATCGTTTACTCCATTGGCGGATCTGTATAAAACTACATCAATAAATTCCTTAACTTGTTTTGTGCTTAACAGCAGCGGTGGTCTTTACAAAACTGTTGATGGTGGATTATCACGTCCCTCTCTTGTTAGTCCAAATAATAATAGCATAGATTTACCCTTGACGACTGCATTGTCATGGAGTTCGTTTACATCAGGTAATCCTTTTAAATTGCAAATAGCTGCGGATGCTGTTTTGGGTAAACTAGTACTTGATACTATGATTTTCGGAACAACTAAAGAAATCCGCTCGCTGAACTTGAATAGCATATATTACTGGAGAGTGCAAGAGAAATTCGGTGATTTCTATTCACCTTGGAGTGAAGTTTGGAACTTTAAAACTACAGCCGGTGCGCCTGTGTTATCTTCTCCTTCTAATAATTCAATTGATGTTCCTCTTGCAACAACGTTTATATGGACAGATGTCACTTTAAATGCTGATACCTATCAATTACAGGTATCCGCGGAACCAAGTTTTGTTTCACCATTTTTTAACGATAGTACAATTTCTATCAATAATTTTGATTTGAGCAGTTTGTATGATGATGTGCTATATTACTGGCGAATACGGGCAAAAATAAATAATATTTATGGAGAATGGTCATCAGTATGGCAATTTAGAACTTTAGCAAAAACTGCTCGATTATTAAGTCCAATTAATAATTCAACAATTAGTCCAATTAATATTACACTTCAATGGTCACCTACCGCTCAAACAAGCAACTACCGATTACAAGTTTCGACCGATTCATTATTCACAACAAACTTTATTGACCAGGATAATATAGTAGGTTTATCTGCCGTTGTTAATGTTAGCTATGGTACAAAATATTTTTGGCGTGTTGGTGCAAAGAACGAAGATGGCAATACGTACTGGTCTGATAATTTACGGTTTCAGACTAGACCTCTTCCCACAACGTCTTTCCCATTAGAACTTGGGAACAAATGGCATTACAAAGCTGGCTCTACAAGGGATTACTATTATTACGGAGTTGAAAAAGAAATTACGGATACATTAAGCAACGGATTTAAAAAAGTTACAGTAAAGTATTTTTATCAAGATAGTATAAGTGTTAGTACAGAGCTTTGGGCTTACAAAGACGGGAAATTTTATATAAATGACTTCAGTACAGTTTATTATAACGACTATATAACTCATGACACATGCAGTTCTACTGGAATGGTAGAAATATGTTGGCATTTGATTCCATATCAAATTTTTGAAATTACAGACACTGCACAAGTTTATTCTAATTGGATCCGTATGCACGGAGCTGCTGCCGATGAAGTGACAATATTTCCTGAATTCGGTATCGTAAAAGATTGGCATTATTCTTATTTCACGTCAGCGACAAGAGATTCTATTTATTTGGTCGGTTTGTATAGGAATGGCGAAGTACTAGGCGATACAACTTTATCACCACCGCCCGTATATCAGGGAGATGATTGGGTTATACAAAATAGCGGATCCACAAACGATTTAAATGCAGTTTCATTTACGGACAGATACACCGGGACAGCTGTTGGCAAAAATGGTACAATTCTTAGGACAACTAATAGTGGTACAACTTGGTATTCACAATCAAGTGAAACAACTGAAAATTTAAATGACATTTCTTTTATCGGGGCAAACAATGGGATAGCGGTTGGTAATAGCGGTGTTATATTGAAAACTACTGATGGGGGGTCTAACTGGGTACCCCAAATTAGTGGAGGTTCCTCTTCGCTTTATAATCTCTATCGAATAGACGAGAACATTGCTATCGCGATTGGGGATGGGGTGATTATAAAGACCACAACAGGCGGAGCCACATGGGGGAATGTATTTAATATTGGGAGTGGTGGAGATCCAAAAAAATATGGAATCAGTTTTTCTGATCGAAACAATGGGTTAATTGTTGCAGGGAGTGGTGCAGTTATACATACTAATGACGGTGGGACAACCTGGAGATTTGGGCAGTATGATTTTTTGTTTGACTTTTATGATGTGTTTTTTTTTAACGGAAATAATTATTCAATAGTAGGGTATAACACCCGCATAAATACTGGGTTAATAATGAATAGTACTGGAATCCCACAATCCAGCGGTACTGACCAAGTATTACTTTCAGTCAGCTTTACAGATTCTACTCATGGTATTGCGGTAGGGAATAATGGCATAATCGTTAGAACAACTAATGGTGGTGCAAATTGGCTCAAACAACCAAGCGGAACAACCAACTCTTTGAATGAAGTAATTTTTACTGATGCGAAAAACGGATGGATTGTTGGAGCGGGCGGTTTGATTTTACATACAACTTCAATTACTGAAATTGTTTCTCAAACATCATTCCCATTAGAACTCGGGAACAAATGGTATTATCAGGCCGGATCAAACCGCAATGAAGTATATGGCATTGTGAAGGAGGTTACCGATACTTTAAGTAATGGCTTTAGAGAGATCACATCTAAGTATTTTTCCCGTACCGGTGTAACGACTGGAAAAGAATATTGGGGTTTTATAGACGGCAAGTTTTATGCTAACTCATACTCTCCCGCCATTGACTATTATGCTCAAGTCTATTATAACAACTTTTTAACCCATGATTCCTGTCTTTACATTGGTGGATCAAATATGGCAAATGATTGTTGGAAATTGGTAGAATATCCAATGTTCAACATTATTGATTCTGCACAAATCTATACCCGTAGCGGGGCGATTGCAAGTATTGTAAGTTTTAAACAAACTGTAATCGTTTCACCCCAAATAGGAATAATCAGAACATGGTCTTCAAGTTATCCTCGACAAGATGTGGGGGATAGAGATTCTACATATTTAATAGGTTTGTATAGAAATGGAGAACTTCTAGGAGACACCATTTTTTCTAACCCATACAGAGCGGCGAATCTATTTTCACCTCTAAATGGTTCGCATGGTATGTTTCTAACAGTTTCTTTACAATGGCGTAAACCTTCAGAAGCTGTCTCATACAGAGTGCAGGTATCTACAGATACCACATTTAGTAATCTTATTGGTGATTATTCAGGATTAACTGATACACTAAAAGTTGTTGGTCCACTTGAAGACAACACAGATTATTATTGGCGTGTTGGAACTTTAAGTAGTGATGGAAAAGTATATTGGTCCTCATATTATAATTTTAGAACTATGAACACAAAAAACATTCCTTATTTACTCTCACCCGAAGACGGGACAATTATTCCCCAACTAACTACGTTTAAATGGAGAAAAGCTCAAGAAGGAGTCTCATACTATTTGCAAATCTCCACCGATCCTTTTTTTTACAATTTAGCTTATGATCGTTGGGGTTTAACTGATACAACAAAAACCATTGACTCTTTAGATCTGGAAACAGAATACTTTTGGCGTGTAGAGGCAACAACTATTAGTGGTTACTATTTATCGCAGGTTTTTAGTTTTACTGTCGCGCATTTTCCTGATCCATTTAGAGCCGCAACGCTACTTTCACCTTTTAATGGCTCACTTGATTTGTTTCCAACAGTTAATTTAAAGTGGAATAAAGTTTCAGAGGCAACCTCATACAACCTGCTGGTTTCTAAAGATGTTAACTTTAGAAACATAGTACTCAATTATTCCGGGTTGACTGATACTTCTAAGTTTGTTGGTCCACTTGAAAACTTCACAAAATATTATTGGCGTATTGGTACTTTAGGTAGTGACGGTAGCGAATATTGGTCATCCGCTTCAAATTTTACTACTATTAATCTGAAATATATTACAAATATGCTAGTACCATCTAATGGGTCTTCAGGGGTTCCTCAATTTTCTATTTTTAAATGGAGTAAAGTAGTGGATGCAGTTTCCTACAGATTACAAATTTCTACTGATTCTCTGTGCGCTAGTGCAGTTTATGATTATGTTGAACTTCCTGATACATTAAAAGTTATTGATCTTTTAGATGCAAAAACACGATATTTCTGGCGTATAGAAACATCAACTTTGGATTACCGGTCCTCTTTTCGCCAATACTGGTCACAGGCTTTTACTTTTTCAACAATCGCGGCACCAGAAGAATTCAAACTGTATCAGAATTATCCCAATCCATTCAATCCATTCACCACAATAAATTATCAAATTCCAAAAGCAGGATTTGTCTCGCTCAAACTTTATGATGTGCTAGGAAGAGAAATTACGACACTGGTTAATGAAGAAAAACCGGCAGCGAAGTATGACATAGAATTTAAGGCAGATAATTTAGGAAGCGGAGTTTATTTCTATCAACTTCGGGCAGGAGATTTTGTTCAAACAAAAAAGATGTTGTTGATAAGGTAGAAACGTAGGTTCTTTTAGGAAATTATAATAATAAACATCGAACATGGAATAACGAATGATGAGGTCACTCGTTCATAATTCAGCATTCCTTGTTCGTTATTCGATATTTTTTTTTCTTCAGACAAAGTTGGGTTCTGGAATTCAGCATCAATAAATCGGATCCATCCCATATTTTCCGCAAGCGTACATCATTAACAAGAGGGAAAGATCAACAAGCGCTTTTTTCTGGTCATCAGTATAAATTACCAAATCATAGACTTCTGCAACAAACTTTAAATTTTTTAAAACTTTTCTTAATTCCTGGTAAGTGGGAGTTCCGTGCCAATTAGCGACCTCTTTAACCAAAATATTTTCATAGCGCCGTAAAAATTCGTTAAAGGAAATGGTCTTATAGCTGTTTGGAGACTGCGGACGGCAGATGGCAATTAAATCATTAAAATAAGTATCCCATTTTTCGGCGAGGTTTTTATTCCGCTCGCGCATAACGTAGCGCGCTTTTTCTAAAGAGAAGTGAGCTTTAGTAGAAACTTTTTGCTTCGGAACAACGGCATAAGCGTCATAACTTGTCTCGTTGGTTTCTTCATCAAGATATTTCCATCTTTTTAAAAGCTGAGTAGGAGTATAAATGACGATAACTTTATCCAAGCCGCTATCTACAACAATATATTTATTTTGCTGGAAATTGATAACCGTAAACCAGTGTTCCCAATTATCAACGCTTAATACGCAAGGATAGCCTTCTTTTAATTGAGCGTTCAAAACCTTTAACGCTTCAGTTCGAATTTCACGGCGGAAGTATTTCATTTTACAGTTGTAAGCTTTTGCCGCTTTTGCAAGTCCTATCTCGTCAGTGCCGTACCACCAGTTGCTGCCGGCTTTTTTGCCGATCTCATTTTCATTTTGAAATTGCCCGAGCATAACTAACGCATATTTTAAAGCGAAAGGTCCGCACTGGTATTTATAAGGTTGGGGATAGAAACTCATAGACGCTGTTCTAAGTTTTTAATTATAAATTGTTTATCGTAAATTTAATTCAACAAAATGAATTTATCGAGATATTTTTTAAAAAGATGAATAAAAAGTTGAATA
>JALNWB010000014.1 GCA_023231105.1 Ignavibacteriaceae bacterium
AATTTCGGCGGACTGATTTTTTCCATCGGATTATTTTGAATGTAATTAGAAAGAAAAAGAAAAGTGAAAAATCCTTTAAGGGAAGAAAAGTAGCGCGCGATTGAAGAATTTGTTAATCCGGCTCCATGCAGTTGCGAAAAAAAACTGTTTATATTTTGAAAAGTAATTTCATCAAGGTCTTTAATATTTTCTAATTCGAGAAAAGCAAAGCACGTGGAAAGATCGTTATTATACGCGGTAGTTGTGTTATCCGAAAGATTTCGTTCAAGTTTTAGCAGAGTTAGATATTCCTTCAAAAAACTTTTGTAAAAAGTTTCGCTGCGGTCACTCACTTTTTTCCATTTCTTCCTGTTTCGGATAACGAATTCTTCGGTGATGCTGCCCGAGCAGAATACTGCCAAATACATTTTTTATTTTTCTAATATCGCCAAAGGTTAAAGGTGATTCATCAAGCTGCTTATCGCTAATCCGTTCATTAATTAAATTTGAGATCAAGTTTTCTACTTTCTCAATATCGGGTTCGGGGATGGAACGCACTGCCGACTCACAAGTATCGGCAAGCATAACGATTGCGGTTTCTTTGGTCTGCGGCTTTGGTCCCGGGTAACGATATTTTGCGGAGTCAACTTTTTCTTCGCCGTACAACTTAATCGCTTTGTCATAAAAATATTTTATCATTGTTGTCCCGTGATGCTGCGGAATGAAATCAATTATTTCCTGCGGAAGCTGATCTTCTTTTGCAATTTCAACTCCTTGTAAAACGTGGTCCGAAATAATCTTTGCACTTTCTTCGGGAGAAATTTCTTCATGTATATTGGTTGTCGTTAATTGATTTTCAACAAAATAATTTGGTGAAATAGTTTTTCCTATATCATGATAATAAGCTCCAACGCGCGCCAAAAGCGGGTTTGCCCCAACTATCTCTGCTGCAGCTTCGGCAAGCGTTCCCATGGTAAGGGAATGATTAAATGATCCTGGCGCCTTCCGCGCTAAATCCTTCAACAGAGGTCTATCAAAGTTAGAAAGCTCCAGCAAAGTTAAGTCTGTTGTAATTTTAAAAATACGTTCGAAGAAAATCAAGAGACCATAAGTTAAAATCGGACTGATTAAGGCGTTGGTTCCGGCAAAAGATAATTCAACAATAATTTTCTGCCAGGATTCAAACCGCTCAAAACCAAAAGCAATAATCGTTACCGCATAACCAAGTAGAATAAAAAGAAACGAACGAAAAATCTGCGTCCTATTTTTTATATCGCGTACAGAATAAACAGAAAGAACTCCTGCGATAATATTCATGATGACAAAGGGATAATCGTTGCCGCGAAGCGCACCGCAAATTAGTGAGGTGATAACTGTACTGTAAAATCCTACACGTGAGTCAAAGATTATCGTCATTAGCATAGAAACCGTGGGAATGAAGATAAGTAACCGCGCTCCGTCGGGAATGCTTATTTGATTGAAGAGAAATGTTACCAATGCGACCCACAAAATTAAAATTGCGAAAATCGTAATCTTCAGATTGTTTTTATAAATTCCTTTCCTAAAAAGAAAAATGTAAATGCTCGGCAAAATAAGAATGGAAAGAATGTGCAGAAATTTTCCGAGCCATTGGAGAAATAATCCCCCCTCACCAATAGCTTCTCCTTTAGCAATTTTGTAGGAATCAATTTTAAGTTTCGTGTCAGCATTAACCCGGTCATGCTTGGCGATAATTCTCTCGTTCTCATTTACAATGCCGGCATATTTTGAAACTTTGTGTTGAATTATTTCTAATTCTTCATCAGTTAACCGCTGACTAAATTTTAAATTCGGAACCAGATAATAAGTGCTTAATTCAATTAACGCCCTTTTGATTTCAGCGCGATAAGGCTTTTTGTTAAAATAATTTTCCGTATATGCGGCAGCAAGCGAACGGTTAAGAAAATGAAATTTATTATCAATGCGGTCAACATTGCCTGTTCTTATTGTAATAATATTTTTAGAAATTTCGTCGTATGATAAATCTAAAAATCCCCGTTGTTTTACTTCAGCAAGCACCCGCCTAACCTCATCAAAATATTGATGCAAATACTGAAAGTTTTTTTCGCTTATAGAAAAGAATGTCTCTTTTGTGTTTTCGAAAAGAAAGGAAAAAACATCCGATAACTTTTTTTTGTTTTTTCTTATTAGCGGAAATTCTTCTCTCATCTGTTTCTCCAATTGATTGAGAGAATCAAAATTATTTTTTACCTCCGTGTCGTCACTAATAAAAACAGGATAAATACTGTTTTTAGCTTTCTCAAGTTCATTTTTATACGTTTCCGGTTGTTTAATAATCGGGAAACTGAATGAGGCAATCAAATCATCCTGTATCCATATCGATCCCACGGTTACTTCGGATTCCAGCGATTCTCCTTTCGGGAAAAAGAATGAAATAACTATTGCCGTTACAATAACGATAAGGATTTTATATCGTTTACCGCTTAATAATTTTTGTTTAGACATAAGGTTATGATTTTTTAGCTTTTAAAACCATTTCTAAAAATTCCGCCGTGCCATCCTCAATATTTGTTCTTTTCAATTTCTCCCCGGTCATTTAAGAGTGTTCCATCACGATCAAAAAGAACGAGTTTAATATTTTTTAAACACGATTTACTAATCATAATTTTACTTTACTGAATGCAAATAGATATTTTATAACTTTAGAGAAAAGAACTAATCAAAAATACAGCGGGAAGTTAGAATTTCAACATAAATTTATTAACGTTGTTTCTTCGGATTTGTAGCCGGCATTAACAAATGGCTAAGATTGCCAACAATAATTGTAACCGTACAACCGATAAATGTGTGCCATGTAAAATCGATAGTAGTGAATTGCAAAACCAAAATCATAGAAATGATGCCGCAAATAAACCCGATGAATGCGTCACGCTGGTTTATCTTTTTAAAGAGCAGTCCAAGGAAAAACGTTCCAAGCAATCCGCCGTAAGTAAAGGATGCAATTTTTAAACCAAGTTCAACAACGGGATTTTTTGTGTCGGTGAAAAGCATTGCGCCCCCGATAAGTATCAATCCCCAAATCAGCGTAAATACTTTTGACCAAAACATTTCTTTTCTTTCGGAATGTTTTTTTTCAAATGAAGAATTTTTAAATAAATCCAAATAACTTGATGAAGCAAGAGAACTTATTGATGAGGCAAGTGTTCCCATTGCAGAGGCTAAAACTCCGGCAATAACAATTCCGGAAAATCCTTTTGGTAATTCTTCAATTATAAATTTAGGGAAAATTTCATCGGAGGATTGAAGTCCAAGTTGCTGAAAAGGAACTCCGTGATAAAATGCGTAAAGACAAATTCCTAAAAACAAAAAAAAGCCGAACTGAAGCACAATAAACGAGGCATCTAATAATAATGCTTTTTGACTTTCGCGTTTTGATTTGCAGCCAAGCAGCCGCTGCACCAACAACTGATCAGTTCCGTGCGATGCCATGGTTAAAAATGTTCCGCCAAGTACACCGCCGATAAGCGTGTATGGTGCGCTTAAAAATTCCCAGAATGAAGAGCCGAACTGAAAATTAAAAACTTCAAATTTATTTCCGTTCATTGCGGCATAAGCAAACACATCACCAAAACCATTTGGTAGATTTGCAACAATAATTACAAGCGATACCACCGCGCCGGAAAGATAAATAAAAAGCTGCACAACATCCATTGCAACAACCGCTTTCAATCCTCCAACATATGTATAAACCAGTGTGAACGCACCAATAATAAAAATTGATGTTGCATAATCATATCCCGTAATTAAATGAACCGGGATAGCGGTAGCAAACAATCTTACTCCGGAAGCAAGAACACGTGTTGAAAGAAAAACAGATGAAGTGAATTTTCTAAGTGAAGAGCCGAACCGTTTCCCCAAAAAATCGTAAGCTGTTTCTAAATCACCGCGGTAATAAGCAGGGATAAAAACAAAACTAACGATTATCCTTCCGATGAAGTAACCAAAAACAAGTTGTAAAAAATGGAAATTACTTTTGTAGGCAAGTCCCGGGATGCTGATAAATGTAAGTGTGCTAGTTTCGCTTGCTACAATGGAAAAACCGACGGACCACCACGATAAATTTTTCCCGCCCAAAAAATAATCTTTTGCGTTTTTCTGTTTAGCGCCGATGATTACTCCGGCAGCGGTTACTCCTAAAAGATAACCGATGATAATGATGTAATCAAGAAGATTTCCTTGCAAGAAAAAACTTATGCGTTATTGAATTCTTGAATAGCCGCTTCAACATCGTCACAAATAAAAAGGACGCGGTGAAGTTGTGTAATCCTGATAAGCGAAAGAATTTTTTCGGAAGAAGTGATTATCGCGAGCTTTCCCCCGACAGCGTTACTCAACCGGTTGGCAACTAATAAAGCGCTTAAGCCGGAACTATCGCACGATTCAACATCATTAAGATCGATGATAAGATTAGTTTCACCTTCACCCTTAATTAAAAGAGTTACTTCGGCTTTCACTAAACCGGAAATATTGGCGTCTAACTTTTTTTCTTTTAAATGAAAGACGGAAATGTTGTCTAAGTGTTTTACTTCAAAATTCATAGTTTAATATAATAATTGTAGACAATTTAAGAAAATTTTATAAAAATCAATTGGGTTGTGGCCATCAACTGAAATTTGCACGCCGTACACTTTATCGTTCCCGGGAACCGCTAATCCAATTTTTATTTCAGCCGGCAATTGATCCGCACAAAATTTTTGAAATAGAGAAGATTCTTTCTCCAGCGAAATTAAAGCATCATAAGAATAAATTTTTAACCGGCGCAAAAGTTTTATCTTCGGAAAACCAAACTTGTTTTTGTCTGTCGGATAGTATTCTTCAATCCGGTAACGACTTTTGTCTTTGATTAAATGCATCGCCAAATTATTCAAAACCAAAGTAACATGTAGCTTTTTAGAAAGAAGAAATTCGGCAATGGATAAAGCATTTTGAAAATCGGTTTCATCTTCAGGCATAAGCAACACAAAATTTTTCGCACCGGAAAGAACTCCGTTAAATTTTTTCACTACACCTTTGCGACGTGCAGCCATTAAAGAAAAGTAGATATTGGCGAAAAATTTTTTCATGTGCCTAACACGCTTTTTAACATTTCAAGAAAATCATTTTCAGAAAGAATTTTTATCCCGAGGGATTTCGCTTTTTCCAACTTTGAACCTGCAGCTTCTCCGGAAAGAACAAAATCAGTTTTTTTGCTTACACTGGAAATCACTTTCCCGCCAAAGCTGATTATTTTTTCACCGGCTTCTTCCCGGCTGAAATTTTCCAACGCCCCGGTTAACACAAATGATTTATTGGTAAAAACATTTTCAGTAATTATTTTTTTCTCCGAGGAAAAAACAAGTCCGTGTTTTTGCAGACGCTCAATAATAAGCAGGTTTTTTTCATCACTAAAAAACTGTAAAATGCTTTCGGCAATACTTTCACCAATTTCAAAAACGTTTGTTAATTCTTCCTTTGAAGCCTTTTGCAAATTTTCCAAAGAAAGAAAATGATCTGCTAATTTTTTTGCAACTCCGGCTCCAACGTAGCGAATACCAATCGCAAAAAGTACTTTCGCAAAAGGCTGCTGTTTACTTTTTTCAATTGAAGAAAGAAGATTATCGATGCTTTTTTCTCCGAGCCGTTCAATTTGAATTAATTCTTCTCGATGAAATTTTAGATCGTAAATATCCGCAGCATTTTTTAAGAATTTTTTTTCTACAAATAAATCTACCAGCGCTTCGCCGAGACCTTCAATATCCATCGCAGTTCGCGAAGCAAAGTGTTCAAGTTTACCCTTTATTTGTGCGGGGCATTCCAGATTTTCACAATACAACGCAACTTCATCTTCGGGTTGAAATAAAACCGAATTGCAAACGGGACAATTTTTCGGCGGCTCGGTCGGAAGCGAATCGTCTTTTCTTTCATCCAAAAGAACCGAAACAATTTTCGGAATTACGTCTCCTCCTTTTTCGAGAACGACAATGTCGTTCACACGAATATCTTTGCGGCGGATCTCATCCAAATTATGAAGCGTTGCCCGGCTTATTGTTGAGCCTGCAAGAAAAACCGGCTCCAACTCGGCAACAGGCGTTACGGCTCCCGTTCTGCCGACTTGCCAGGTAATCGCTTTTAACAAGGTTGTTGCCTGCTTAGCTTTAAATTTGAATGCAACTGCCCAGCGCGGAGATTTCGCAATACTTCCTAAAATATTTTGTTGGCGAATTGAATTTACTTTTATCACTGCACCATCAATTTCAAATGGAAGTGAATCACGCTGTTCTTCAAACTTGCGGCAGATTTGCAAAACTTCTTCAATTGATTTACAAACCTGAAAATCTTTATTTATTCTGAAGCCAAGCGCACTAAGTAATTCTAAATTTTCGCTTTGCTGCTGCAATTCATTTTCTTTACTCAACAAGTAGTATATAAAAATTTTCAGTGGACGCTTTGCAACCATTTGCGGATCTTGAAGTTTCAAAGTTCCGGCGGAAGAATTTCTCGGGTTGGCAAAAAGTTTTTCGCCTCGTTCTTCGCGCTCTTTATTTAACAGTTCAAAGTCCTCCATATCCATATAAATTTCGCCGCGTACTTCAATATTGTTTAGAGAATATTTCGGATGTGGATAAATTTTCAATTTCAGCGGAACGGATTTTATCGTTTTAATATTTTGTGTAATTTCTTCCCCGGTTGTTCCGTCACCACGGGTAGCCGCTGTTTTCAGTTTACCGTTTACATAATTTATACTAACGGAAGCGCCGTCAATTTTATATTCCAACACATATTCAACTTTTTCGTGCTCACCGAGAATTTCTTTTACGCGCCTGTCAAAATCTAAAACTTCACTTTCGTTATAGGTGTTTGCCAAACTTAACATCGGGAACTGATGCGTTACCGGTTTGAATTCTTTTGTTAAATCTTTTCCAACGCGCTGGGTGGGAGAATCGGAACTGAAAAACTGCGGATTTTCCGATTCTAATTTTTCTAATTCTTTCAGCAGATGATCATATTCATAATCACTAATTAAAGGTTCGGCAAGAACGTAATAATGATAATCGTAAAGATGAATTTTTTCACGCAATTCTTGCAACAACTCTTCAACACTCTTCATCGCTTATTGCTTTTGTGTTTGTGGCTGATCAAGATTTTTTATCCCCTCTTTTGTAATTTCAATTACTGCTCGTCTTGTTGAAGCCGGTTTGAATTCGAGCGGTTGATTGTTTAACAAAATTTTTACAACGCCGGGATTTCCGATCGTCATCGAAAATTTTGCAGCAGCTTTCATCTCCACCGTTGTATTAGGATACAAAAAATATTCCTTCATAGAATCGTTATCAAAATTAACTTTAACCCACGAAGAATCTTTAGAAGTTATTGATAATACAAGGCTGTCCGAAGCAGCGGCGGCGAGAGAAGAATCAGCCGGAACGGTATATTCTTCAAACCGTTCTTTATTTTCTTGAATGGATTCTTCATACGGCCTTTCAGTTACAATCGCATCTGCACTTTGCCGTATTACAAACCAATAAATCAAAACGGATAAAACAACGAGTGCGCCGACGCCGGCACTTATAAGTTGGTTAGTAGTAAAAGAAAATTTTTTAACGGGCGTATATGGCTTTTGAAGCTGGTCATCAGTAATTAATTTTGGAGAAGATGAAACCGTGGGAATTTCTTTTGCCGTTTCTTTTTCTAATTGTTGTTCTTCAAGCGGTTTTCCTTCTTTTGCAAATTTGTATTTTTGAAGCATGGCGTTATCGTTTAGCCCGACACACTTTGCATATTCCCTGAGAAAAGATTTTATATATATATCCTCAAGAAAAGAAAAATCTCCGCTTTCCATTTTTAGAAGAAATTTCAAATCCATTTTTATTTTTACGGCAACTTGTTCGGGAGTCAGCCGGATTTCTTCACGGGCTTTTACTAATTCTTCAGCTAATTGTTGAAACATCACGTTCATAATGGCTACCTAAAATCTCTATGAATTTCTTATCAATCTTGCAGCAAAAGCTCCATCCATTTTATGAATGTGCGGATAGGTTTGCACACATCCATTTTCATCCACAACTTCCAACGGAACATATTGCTGCGCATTTTCTAAACTAAAATTAGGATTTTCATCAAGAAATCTTTTCACAATTTCGTAATTTTCTTCAGGTTCAATTGTGCACGTGCTGTACACAACCGCTCCGCCTATTTTAACTAATGTTGAAGCTTTCTTTAATAACTTGAATTGAGTCTCTGCTAATTTTCTAATATCGAGTAAATCTTTTTTCCATTTGATGTCAGGTTTTTTACAAAGCGTTCCCATCCCGGAACAAGGAACGTCAGCCAAAATTGCATCAAAGAGGTTTTCGTTTTTATATTCCAGTGCATCGGCGGCAAAAGTTTTTACCGATGTAATTGCTAAACGTTGAAGACTTTTTTCAACCATCAATAACCTCGCGTCAAATTTATCGAGCGCAATTATTTCCCCGTTATCTTCCATCAGATTTGCAAGGTAAGCAGATTTACCGCCGGGAGCGGCGCAAAGATCAAGTATTCGCATGCCGGGTTTTACGTTTAGCAGTCGGCAAGCCAAACTTGCACTTTCATCTTGAATATTAAAATATCCTTCTGTAAAATACTGCCACTGCGTAATGTTTGATAGATTAGTCAATTTTAAAAATTCTGGGAAATATCTTCCTTTAACAAATTTTAAATTGACGGTACATAAAAGATTTTCAAAATCGTGCAGTGAAACTTTTTTCGTATTAACCCGCAGCGTTAAAACAGGTCTTTCGTTATTTGCGGCAAGAAGAGCTTCGGTGGCTGCTCTTCCAAATCTTGGCAGCCATCTTTTTATAATCCATGTCGGATGCGAATAAAATGTTGATAAATAACCAACTTCATCTTGCTGCGGATCTGGGTAACGTAAACTGTCTTTGCTTTTTAAGATATTTCGCAAAATTGCATTAGTAATGTCGGCAGGTTTTTGCCCTTGCAATTTTTTTACAAACTCAACCGCTTCGTTTACTGCAGCATATTCAGGGATTTTATCAAGAAACATAATTTGATAAAGAGCGACCCGCAAAGCATTTTTTAATATCGGGATAGCTTTTGAAAATTGTCCTTTATAAAATCCGCTTAGGATCCAATCCAATCTACCCATCCATCGGATAACGCCATGAACAATTTCATAGAGCAGAGCTTTATCCTGCCCGGAAAAATCTGTGTTGCGTAATTCTTTATCAAGAACTTTGTCTAAATATGCATCTGTCCGTTCAACGCGGTTTAAAATTTTGACTGCATGCCCGCGAACACCGGAATAAATATCTTTTACAAGATGTTCTTCTAATTTTACAATTTCACCGTTAATAAGGATATCCTCTTTTTCTTCTTTCTTTTTGGGTTAGGTCGAAAATTTTTCTAAATAGTTTTTCTTCGGCTTCATCCATAACTTTGTTTCTTCTTGCCATAACCCGTTTGGCAGTTTCAATACTACGTTCGATGTCGTAAGTAGTTACTGCATCGCTTCCGCCCCATGAATATGAAGGTAAATACTTTGGAGGGAATCCGGCTCCGAAAACATTACAGGCAAAACCAACAACCGTTCCCGTATTGAACATTGTATTAATAGCTGTCTTTGATTGATCGCCAATAATAACTCCGAGAAATTGAGAACCGGAATCTATAACTTCTCCATTGACGTACATTCTAACACTTCCGTAATTGTTTTTCAGGTCACTGCAATTAGTATCCGCCCCGATGTTTACCCAACTTCCTAAATAGGCATGTCCTAAAAATCCAGAGTGTTGTTTGTTGGTGAAAGGCGAAATAATTGAATCTTCAACTTCACCGCCGACTTTACAAATTTTTCCGATACTTACATTTTCATAAATTCGCGCACAGCTTTTTACCTGGCTTGATTGCCCAACATACACCGGACCCTCAATTACGGCGTTAGGAAAAACAACCGCATTTTCATCAAGATAAATCGGTCCAGGAGAAGCATCTAATACGGCACCGGGTTTTATTTCGGCTCCTTCGGCAATAAAAATATTTTCTTTTTCTATTAAGTGAGCGCCGTCAAAAATTTTGCCATGATGCATATCCCTTTTTTTTGATTTCGTGTAAAAAGAATAATCCTTTAACATTTCTTTATGATTATTATTTATCACATCCCAAATATAATTGACACAGGGAATATCAATCTTCTCAATTTTTACACCGTCGAAGTTTGAAAGAGTAAGTAAGTCGTGGATATTATTTTTTACTTCATTTAATTTTTTGCCGGAGATCCGGGCGGCTATCAGTGTATCATCCTTACTTATAAAAACTTTGTTCGTTTTATCTTTTAGAGGAAGCAGTTCTGAAATATTTTTTGGAGCTAAAATTCTTCCGTTGATAAAAAGGCAATCATTATCCTCAATTTTATTTATACATAAGTTGGGATATTTTGAAATAAGAAATGATTCAAGATACGGACGCGTATGAAGCGAAACTTTAATTCCGGGATATTCACGGATAATTTTTTCTTTAAGAGATGAAATACCGCAAACTAAATCATACGTGGGGCGAGAAAAAGTAAGCGGTTCCAACCGGTCAAAATATAAATCTTCAAAAATGCAGATTTCCATGGCAATTTTTCCTCTTCAAATAATTAGATACTACTCAAAACAAAATTTTCAGCTAAAAACAAAAAAAGCTATTACACAAGAGTGAATAGCTTTTAATAACTAACCAAAAAAGCTTAAACTAGCTTTTTGCCTTTGCATATTTTTTATTGAATTTCTCAACTCTTCCTGCAGTATCAAGTAATTTTTGCTTCCCTGTAAAGAAAGGATGTGAACCGCTGGATATTTCTAAGCGAACCAAAGGATACGATTTTCCGTCTTCCCATTGAATGGTTTCACTACTTTTAATTGTTGATCGAGTTAAAATTGCAAAATCGCAAGAAAAATCTTTAAAGACCACTGGCCTGTAACTTGGATGAATTCCGTTTTTCATTTTAAAAACACCTTTTCTAACTAAATTATTTCACTTTCTTGAACAAATATATTAATAATAAAGGAATTTCAAAAATATGTATGGACGAAAATTACTTTTTAATTGACGGTGGTTTTTGATAATTTGTTCTTACAAATTAGAAAAAATTTTCTTTTCACTAACAATAATTGCCAAATTTGGAAAAATATTTAACAAAACATTCAAAAAACTGTTAATTCATTTTGGTATAATTTTTGGCTAAGTCTCGTAACAATTCTATTGAATATTAACTATCTAACAACTTAATAATATTGGTAAGGAAAATGGAACGAAAAAAAGTAACAATTGATGGAAATGAAGCTGCCGGTTATGTGGCATACCATACTAATGAAGTCTGCGCAATTTACCCGATTACTCCTTCTTCACCGATGGGAGAATGGTCCGATCAGTGGGCATCGGAACAAAAGAAAAATATTTGGGGAACGATTCCTTTAGTTAGCGAATTACAAAGCGAAGGCGGCGCTTCCGGTTCTGTGCACGGAGCATTGCAACTCGGCGCATTGACTACAACATTTACGGCATCACAAGGTTTGCTGTTAATGATCCCGAACATGTATAAAATTGCCGGTGAATTAACTTCAACGGTTTTTCATGTTACCGCAAGATCAATAGCCGCACAAGCATTATCAATTTTTGGCGATCACAGCGATGTTATGGCAACCCGCCAGACCGGTTTCGCAATGATCTGCTCAAACTCAGTTCAAGAAGTAATGGATTTTGCTTTAATCGCTCAAGCCGCCACTCTCGAATCACGCATCCCTTTTCTCCACTTCTTCGATGGATTTAGAACTTCCCATGAAGTAATGAAAATTGAACAATTGACCGTTGAAGATATGAAAGCAATGATCGATGATGAATTGGTTTTAGCTCACCGCAAACGCGGATTAACCCCGGACGCACCTGTAATGCGCGGAACTGCCCAGAATCCCGATGTATATTTTCAAGGAAGAGAAACCGTAAATAAGTTTTACGAAGTTTGCCCTGGTATCGTTCAAAAACAGATGGATAAATTTGCCGCAATCGTTGGAAGACAATATCATTTGTTTGATTACGTCGGCGCACCGGATGCAGAACGCATCATCATTTTAATGGGAAGCGGCGCTGAAGCGGTTGACGAAACCGTTCAATATTTAATTAACAAAGAAGAAAAAGTCGGCGTTATTAAAGTTCGTTTGTACCGTCCTTTCTCAATTGAACATTTCATTAATGCACTTCCGAAAACAACAAAATCAATTGCAGTATTAGATAGAACGAAAGAACCGGGCGCTAGCGATCCGCTTTATCTCGATATCGTTAATGCTATTTCCGAACAATTCAATGATGGCGTTTTACCCTTCGCATATCCGAAAATTATCGGTGGACGTTACGGACTTTCTTCTAAAGAATTTACTCCAGGAATGGTTAAAGCCGTTTATGATGAATTGAAAAAAGATAAACCGAAAAATCATTTCGTTATCGGAATTAATGAAGACGTTATGCATTCAAGTTTGGATTACGATGCGGCGTTCACCGTTGAAGCTCCCGAAACTTTCAAAGGAAAATTTTACGGCTTGGGTGCAGACGGAACTGTCGGCGCAAATAAAAATTCAATTAAAATTATCGGCGAAGGAACTAATAACTTCGCGCAAGGTTACTTCGTTTATGATTCTAAAAAATCCGGTTCAACTACAACATCCCATTTGCGTTTCGGACCGAAAGAATTAAAATCAACGTACTTAATTGATAAAGCAAATTTCATCGCATCGCATCAGCAATTCTTTTTAGAAAAAATGGATATGTTGAAAGATGCAATTCCAGGAGCGACATTCTTGCTTAATACGCAAGAACCGGCTGATAAAGTGTGGGATACGCTTCCGGAAAAAATTCAGCGCGATTTAGTAAATAAGAAAATGAAATTCTTTATTATTGATGCTTACAAAGTTGCCAACGATACCGGAATGGGCGCTCGTATCAACACGATTATGCAGACGTGCTTCTTTGCAATTTCAAATATCTTTGGAAAAGAAGAAGCAATTGCGCTTATTAAAAATGCCGTTAAAAAAACCTACGGCGCCAAAGGCGAAAAAATTGTTGAGATGAATTTCAACGCTATTGATCAAACTCTTGCCAACTTACACGAGGTTGAAGTTCCAAAAACAGTTACAAGCAAAATTCAATTTATGCCTTACGTTTCCGGTAATGTTTCTGATTTTGTTAGAGAGGTTACAGCGGTAATGATTGCCGGCGATGGAGATTCTATCCCTGTAAGCAAAATGCCTGTTGACGGAACGTATCCGACCGGAACAAGTAAATTTGAAAAAAGAAACATTGCGCTTGAAGTGCCGGTGTGGGACGCAGAAATTTGTATTCAATGTAACAAATGCGTTATCGTTTGTCCACACGCTACAATACGTGCAAAAATTTATGATGAAGCATTATTGGCAAATAAACCGGAAACATTTAAAGCGGTAAAATTCAAAGCAAAAGATTTCGGCGACAATCTTATGTACAGCCTTCAAGTTGCAGTTGAAGATTGTACCGGATGCGGAATTTGTATTGATGTATGTCCTGCAAAAAATAAAAAAGAAGTCCGGCTTAAAGCGATTAATATGGCGGAACAATTACCGCTCCGAGAAACCGAAAGAGCAAACTGGGACTTTTTTGAATCTCTTCCTTTATATGATAGAAGAAAATTAAATCCGGCTCAAGTAAAAGATTCGCAATTCCTCGAACCATTATTTGAATTCTCCGGCGCGTGTTCCGGCTGCGGTGAAACTCCTTATGTTAAACTCGTCAGCCAATTATTTGGTGATAGAGCGGTGATTGCAAACGCAACTGGCTGTTCATCAATTTACGGCGGAAATTTACCGACAACTCCCTGGTCAAAAAATAAAGAAGGAAGAGGTCCTGCCTGGTCAAATTCATTGTTTGAAGATAACGCGGAATTCGGTTTCGGCTTCCGGCTTGCAATCAACAAACACACTGAACAAGCAAAAGAATATTTGCAAAGACTTTCGGCTGAAATCGGCGGCGAATTAGTTGAAGAATTGATGAATGCCGTTCAAAATGATGAAGCCGGAATTTATGAACAACGCGAACGTGTTGAAGTATTAAAACAAAAATTGAATGATTACAAAACAACAAATCCGGCAAGTCCGAAAATTTCTGAAGTTGAACATTTACTAAGTCTTGCAGACTACCTTGTAAAAAAATCCGTTTGGATTATGGGCGGTGACGGTTGGGCTTACGACATTGGTTACGGCGGTTTAGATCACGTACTCGCTTCCGGAGCTAACGTAAATGTTTTAGTTCTTGATACTGAAGTTTACTCAAACACCGGCGGACAAGCTTCAAAATCAACCCCGATGGCAGCGGTTGCAAAATTTGCCGCTTCCGGTAAAACGATGGGGAAAAAAGATTTAGGCTTGATCGCAATGTCTTACGGAAATGTTTACGTTGCAAAAATTGCAATGGGTGCAAATGATGCGCAAACAGTACGCGCAATTTTAGAAGCCGAAGCTTATGAAGGTCCATCTTTAATTATTGCATACAGCCATTGCATAGCTCACGGAATTAATATGGCAACCGCGATGAAAAATCAGAAGGCTGCAGTAGATTCAGGACACTGGCCTTTATTCCGTTACAATCCGTCACTTTCTTTGGAAGGGAAAAATCCATTCAAGCTTGAATCTAAAGCCCCAAAGATTCCTTTAAAAGATTATGCGTATATGGAAACCCGTTACAAAATGTTAACGAAATCTCATCCGCAGCAAGCTGAAATATTAATGACACACGCGCAAGATGTTGTTAAAAAGCGTTTTCACTATTACGAACAGCTGGCAGCATTAAAAGATGATGTTGAAGAAGTAAAAGAGTAAAGAATAAAAAACTGTATCACAGAATAATATTATGATTAAGAAAAAATTAAAAGGATAGTCAAATGGATTTAAGTACAACGTATCTCGGAATGAAATTAAAAAATCCGCTTGTTCCTTCGAGCGGACCTTTGCAAAGAGAAATTAAAAATCTTAAAGCGATGGAAGATGCCGGAGCTTCCGCCGTTGTTCTTTGGTCTTTATTTGAAGAACAAATAACGCATGAGCAGCTTGAACTTCATCATCATACTTCCGTACATGCAGAAAGTTTTGCCGAAGCGACAAATTTTTTTCCGGAACAATCGGAATATCATGTTGGTCCCGAAGAATATTTAGAACATATCCGCAAAGCGAAAGAAGCCGTAAAGATTCCAATCATCGCAAGTTTGAACGGAAAATCTACGGGCGGTTGGATCGATTATGCACAAAAAATTGAGCAAGCCGGCGCAGATGCACTTGAACTTAACATTTATAAATTAGCTACCGACAGCAGCAAAACTTCCGCTGAAGTTGAAAAAGATTATATTGATATTGTTAAATCGGTTAAAGCTTCTGTAAAAATTCCGCTTGCCGTTAAACTTCATCCTTTCTTCACTTCAATAATAAATATTTCAGAAGAATTAGTAAAAGCCGGTGCAGACGGTTTGGTTTTATTCAACCGTTTTTATCAGCCGGATATTGATTTAGATAATTTGGAGGTTGTTCCGAATGTTTTGCTTTCCACTCCGATGGCAATGCGCTTACCTTTGCGATGGGTTGCTATTCTTCATGGAAAAATAAAAGCCGATCTCGCGGCAACTTCAGGAATTTACACTGAAAAAGATGTTTTGAAGATGCTTATGGCAGGCGCAAACGTTACGATGATGATGTCGAGTTTATTAAAATTTGGAATTCCACACTTAGCCGATGTGTTAGGTAAATTAAAATTCTGGATGGAAGTAAACGAGTACGAATCCGTTGAACAGATGCGCGGAAGTATGAGCTACCAAAATGTTGCCGATCCTTCTCAATTTGAACGCGCTAATTATATGAAGGTCTTAAATTCATACCGCTAACGGTTGAATGAAAACTCTTTAAAAGAAAAATCCCGCTAAAAGGCGGGATTTTTTTATCTTATGAATTAATTGAACTGTTTACATCATTTCAATTTCGCTTAAGTCAGCCAGAACAATTTTTCTTGTTGAAGGAATTGTTTTCCTGGTTTTTTCTTTAACGGTTCTTTTTTCATGCTGTGGAATCGGCTTCCCGTTTTTCGGATCGTGCTCTCTCTGATTTTCGTAAGCAAATACTTTGTTTTCATAGTTACGGAGAATAATTTTATCTTCATCGTAATGAAGAACGTAATTTGGAATCAGAGGAATTTTTCCGCCGCCGCCGGGCGCATCAATTACAAAATGAGGAACAGCTAAACCGCTCGTCCAGCCGCGGAGGTTTTCAATTATTTCCAGTCCTTTTGCAATTGAAGTTCTAAAGTGATGCGTTCCTTTTGTTTGATCCGCCATATATATATAGTATGGTCTCACCCTAATCTTCAAAAGTTTTTGCATTAATTCTCTTACAACCAACGGATCGTCATTCACGCCTTTCATCAAAACCATTTGGTTGCCAACGGGACACCCTGCATCAGAAAGCATTTCACACGCTTTAGAACTTTCCGGTGTAATTTCCCACGGATGATTGAAATGAGTGTTCACATAAATCGGATGATATTTTTTTAGCATCTCAACAAGTTTGGGAGTGATGCGCTGCGGAAGTACGCAGGGCATTTTTGTTCCGAGACGAATTATTTCAATGTGCGGAATAGTGCGAAGTCGTTTTAAAATTTTCTCAAGCATTACATCGGTTAACATTAACGGATCGCCGCCGGACAAAATAACATCGCGGATTTCCGTATGCTGTTCTAAATAATTGAAAGCAGCTTCCAATCCTTTCATAGAAATTTTTTCCGAGTCGCCGACTTTCCGTTTTCTTGTACAAAAACGGCAGTAAAGTCCGCATTGGCTTGTCGTTAAAAATAATGCGCGGTCGGGATAGCGATGTGTGATATTTGGAACCGGACTCATCGCGTCTTCATTTAACGGATCGTCGTTCGCATCAAAATCATTTAACTCTTTAATATCGGGAACGCACTGCAGCCAAATCGGATCGCCGGGCTGACGTATCAGACTTAGATAATAGGGATTGATGCGGACCTGAAAAAATTCATTCAGACTTTCAGCAACGGTTCTATCGATACCGAATTTCTCAACCAGTTGATCGATAGTGTGTACACTATCTCGAACCATTTGTTGCCACTGTTCCATTACTTCACCTTACTTATTTGTTCGACAAATATTTTCCGAAGACGAGCAATGCGTCTCCGACAGAATAAAAATCTTTTATTTCCGCAACAACGGAGAATTCATTTTTTAAATAAAATTGCTGCGTTGCATGATACAATTCTTTTGAAGAAGTTTCCGCCAAAAGCCATCTACCGTTTTTTTCATGCACAAAACTTTCTGCATGTTGCAATAACTTTTTCCCGATTCCTTTTCCGGAAGTTTCGGGATCAACAACGATCCAATAGAGATCATAGACGCCGTCTGTTAACGGACGTTTGCCTGTGCAGTGATATCCGGATATTTTTTCGTCTTCTTCATAAACAAAAATATGATAATCACTTTGTCCGTCATGTAAAAGATCTATATCGATCAACTCTAATGCAACGTCAACTTCTTCTTCATGAAAATTTTTTGTTTTCCGTAAAATTGTTTCTAAAGCCGGGCGGTCAGCCTGCTTTAATCTGCGTATCACATTTTCCTCTGTGTAAAGCTAAATTTATAATTTTGAAAAGCATTTCTTCATAGTGAAGACCGGATGCTTTTGCAGCCCGTGCAAACCCGGAATCGGTAGAAATATCAGGATTCGGATTTACTTCAATAACGTAAGGAATATTATTTTTATCCAAACGAATATCAACGCGCGCATAATCTCTGCATTCCAAAGCGTTGAAAGTTGAAAGAGCTGTGGCTTCAATATTTTTTCTTTGACGTTCAGAAAGTTTTGCGGGACATTTGGGTTTCGTGTGTTTGTAATACAAACTTTCAAGAATCCATTTCCCTTCATACGTTACAATTTTCGGAAGATGCTCGGGCAGTCCGCTGAAATCAATTTCTGAAATCGGCAGTGCGCTGTTTCCTAAAACCGCAATATTAAACTCTCTTCCTGCAATATATTCTTCAACAATAACATCTTGCTTATAAGTTGAAGTTAAAAACTTAATCTGCTTTTCTAAATTTTCAAAAGAAGAGACAACCGAATGTTCGGAAATTCCGATGCTTGCATCTTCTTTTGCTAATTTTGTGATGACAGGAAATTGCAAAGAAAACTTTTTTTGTGAAATACGAGAATGGGGGGTAAAGGTGAGTGAACCGGGAGTTTTAATTCCATTGGCTAATAAAACTTGTTTGGCAAATGTTTTGTTCAAACAATTTCCAAGCGCTTGCGGTGAGTTTCCCGTATAAGGAATATCTAACAAATCAAAAATCCCCGCATGAAAAGCTTCGAATGTAGCATTACCTTCAACTGATTCTACCAAATTAAAAATTGCATCGGGATTAATCGATGAAATTTTTCTAATTGATTCACCAATGTTTCTGGTAACTGCTAACGTTTCAACCTGGGAATAATATTTTTTTAACGATGCAACCAAAGTATCCAATTCATTAACAAAACCGCTTTCGGACATATCGTCAACGCTGCCGTCAATTTCTTTCGGCTTGCCGTTATATACTTGATAAATGCTGACCGGAGCATTGTAGCAAAGCAATATTTTTGCATCGATGATCATACTAAGTTGTAGCGTTTAGCTGCTGTGTATAAAACTTTATTCAACATGGTTGTGTAATCCATTCCGGCGGTTCTTGCGGCTTTCGGATAACATGAATTATCTTTTGGGTCCGGCAAGATTCCCGGCAACGGATTTATTTCAATAATATTTGGTTCTCCGTTTGCATCGAGACGAACATCAATTCTGCTCCAATCTCTGCAGCGTAAAACTTTATAAGTATTTAAACAAACATTTTTAATTTTTCGTTCAAGTTCTGAAGAAAGTTTTGCCGGACAAGAAAAAACATCAAGCGGATTTTCTTTCGTATCTAAAATCCATTTTGCTTCATAAGAATAAATCGGGATGAAGTCTTCAGGAAATTCCGAATAATTTATTTCAACGATCGGTAGAACTTCTGTTTCGGTTCCGTTACCGAGCATTGCAACCGTAAATTCTCTTCCCGGTAAAAATTCTTCCAATAAAGCCGATTGAGTATATTCGTTTAAAACTCTTTCAACTTCATTTTGCAACTCAGAATAATTATTTACATAGGATGAAGTAAAAATTCCTTTGCTCGAGCCTTCGGCGTTTGGTTTAACGATTACAGGGAATTGCAAATCAAATTTCTTTAGATCATCAACTTGATCAACAATTAAAAATTTTGGGGTCGGGATGTGGTGATAAGATAAAATTTCTTTTGTGCGGGCTTTGTCTAAACAAATTGCAAGCGTTGAAGGATCCGATCCGGTGTAAGGAATATTTAACATATCAAGCATCGCAGGAATTTGCGCTTCTCTGCTTACGCCATAAAATCCTTCGGCAACATTAAAGACGATATCGGGTTTTACTTCTTTAAATTTTTCAAACGCATTGTAGTCGGCTTCTATCATCATTACCGAATGAAATTGCGCAAGCGCATCTCGAACAGCATTGACGGTGTCGCGGCTATCCCACTCAGCAAATGTGTCTTGAATTTTTTTTGATGAGTTCTGAAAAGATGTTACGGGGTTTGGAGACAATTCATCATTGAAAGTAGAACTTTCAGGTTTTACATTGAATGTAAGTGCAACATTCAATCGAGCAGTACGTGATGAAAAAATTTTTGTCTCCTTTAATTATTTTTTTTGTACAAATATAAGTAGAATTATTTTTATGTCAATATTTTTTTAAAGAACAATGAAAATTATTTTAAAAATATTTTTTGCGTGGAATTATTTTTCATCATCCGACTTTAGCATACTTTAAATTTTCGGAGTAATGTTCAAGAAGATTTTTTCTTATTACCGCATGTTGTTCTTTAAGAAGTTGCGGATCATTTTCAATAATTTCAAATGCATCCGCCTTTGCTTGCGTAAGCAGATCGCCGTCTTTGATAATATCAGCATATTTTAATTCCGGGAAACCGCTTTGCTTAATTCCAAAAATATCTCCTGGTCCTCTAAGTTTCATATCTACTTCGGCAATTTTAAAACCATCGAGTTGTTGCACCATTGTTTGCAAACGGATTGACGATTTATATTTTTCTAATAATGCAGGAGAAAGATATTCTAATTCTTTCGGCAATCGCGCAGATGAAGCGGCATACTCATCCTTTGTTACCAAGATGCAGTAAGCCTGCGCGGTTCCTCTCCCAACTCGTCCGCGCAGCTGGTGCAATTGTGATAAACCGAACCGATGTGCATCGTCAATAAGGATAATGTTAGCCGCGGGAATATCAATCCCAACTTCAATTACTGTAGTTGAAATCAGGACATCATATTTCTTTGCGGCAAATAGGATCATCGTTTCTTCTTTTTCCTGCCAGGTCATTCTTCCGTGAATTAATCCGACGTTTAAGTCCTTAAAGTATGTATCGTTTAATTTTTCAAAAAAAGTTGTAGCCGCTTTTAATTCTAACTTTTCAGAATCTTCAACTAAGGGATAAACGATAAATGTTTGTATTCCTTCTTTTGTTTTATCAACAATAAATTTATAAATATCCGGCAGTTTGCTTTCACCGCGTAAAAAAGTTTTTATCGGAATTCTATTCTTCGGCATCTCGTCAATCGTAGAAACATCAAGATCACCGTAGATTGTCATGGAAAGAGTTCGGGGGATTGGAGTTGCCGACATGATAATCACTTCGGGAACGGTTCCCTTGGAAGCGAGCCTTGCACGCTGAGCAACACCAAAGCGGTGTTGCTCATCAATTACAACAAGTCCAAGGTGTTTGAAGTGCACTTGCTCTTCGAACAACACATGCGTTCCGATGATAATGTCGGATTCCTGCAAAGCAATTTCTTCAAGATTTTTATTGCGCAAACTTTTCTTTTGCCCGCCGATAAGCAGCGATGTTTTAATTTCATACTGTGGGTAGATCGAATGGAATTGTTGAAGAAGTTTGGAAATACTTTTTGCATGTTGATCGGCTAAAATTTCCGTCGGGACCATTAATGCGGCTTGGTATCCGTTATCAACAGCAACAAGCATGGAGATAAGTGCGGCAATTGTTTTACCGCTTCCAACATCACCCTGCAGTAAACGATGCATTGGTTTTTTGCTTTTCATATCCGCCAAAATTTCTTTAAGAACTTTTTTTTGCGAATCAGTTAATTCAAACGGAAGCGTTTTAACAAAATCTTTTACAAGATCGGTTTTTATCGGAAGCGAAAGCCCTTTTAATTTTTCTTTATAATCAATTTTTCTCAGCGCTACCAGCGTTTCAATATAGAAAAGTTCTTCGTACGAAAACCGCGTCTTGGCTTTACTCAATTGTTCTTCATTTTCCGGAAAATGAATTTGCTTTACCGCTTCCGCTAGCGCTAAGAGATGATGCGTTTCGATAAGATGAACAGGTAAAGTTTCTCTCAGTTCCGCAGCATGTGCATCAATTGCAAACGAAATAATTTTGCGAAAACTTAAATCGCCGATATTATTTTCCCTTAGCTCTTTCGGTATGCGATAGAACGGAATAATTTTCCCGGTATTAAAAAAAGTTTTTGATTCTTCTTCGCTTAGTTTATCAAAGTCGGGATGCACGAAACTCAATTCTCCATAACGCGAGTGTATCGGTTTTGCCGAGATTGCATAAATATCTCCGGAATTAAATTTATCCTGAAAATATTTTGCGCCTTGAAACCAAACGCACTCAAAAAATCCGTCAACATCACGAAGCTTTACATTTAATACTGTCTTACTTCCAAAATGTCTGGTGTCTTTATCAATAACTTTTCCTATTACTGTTAATTCACCCTCGTATCCTTCTTCCACAACTTTAGAGGCTTTACTTGAGGTCAATAAAGTTCTTCTGTCAAGATAGCGTGTGGGGAAATAAAAAAGTAAATCCTTAATTGTTCTAATCCCAATCTTCGCAAATGTTTCTGCCCGTTTCGGTCCCACAGTTTTAATGTATTGGATTGACTGGTCTAATTGATAATTACTTTGTGCGTTCATCGGTTGATTTGATTCGTTTATGACTTTTTCTTTTTCTCAATTCAATTTGATTGAAAAAATAATATTTTAGTAGTAAGAAAGTAAAAACTTTCACACTCTCTCACAAATAAAGAATACTATGCGTTGGGAAAAACTTCTTTCAACAAAAATTCTTGGCTATGATAAGAACGAACTTAAAAGCAATGCTTCTTATGATGGGCGAAGCGCATTTCAAAAAGATTTTGACCGCGTGGTTTTTTCTTCGGCATTTAGAAGACTGCAGGATAAGACGCAAGTCTTTCCATTGCCGGAAAGCGATTTCGTTCACACACGGTTAACGCACAGTTTGGAAGTTTCATGCGTTGGACGTTCGCTTGGGAATCTTGTTGGCGAAAAAATTATTAAAAGACATCCGCAGTTAAAAAAGAATTTTACAAAATTTCATTTTGGTGAAATTGTCGCAGCCGCTTGTTTGGCACACGACATCGGCAATCCGCCGTTCGGACATTCCGGCGAAGACGCTATTTCCGATTACTTCAAAACCGGAAACGGGAAATCGCTCGAACAAAAAATTAATGATACAAAAAAATGGAACGACTTAATTAAGTTTGAAGGAAATGCGCAGGGTTTTAGGATTATTTCCCAACTCCAAAATCCGAATATTCAAGGAGGACTTCGCTTAACCCACGCAACGCTCGCCGCGTTTACAAAATATCCGAAAGAATCTTTCCTTGAACACGATAATTTTTTTTCCGGTTCAATAAAAGACCAACCAAAGATTTATAAAAAATTCGGATTCTTTCAATCCGAAAAAAATATTTTTCAAGCTGTTGCCAACGAAGTTGGACTTACAAAAAAGAACCCGGATAAAAATTCTTTTTTCTGGTGCCGTCATCCGCTCGCGTTTTTAGTTGAAGCCGCAGATGATATTTGCTACCGCATTATGGATTTGGAAGACGGTTCACATCTCGGATTAGTTTCGTTTAAGGAGACCGAAGCTTTATTAATGCCTTTGATCGGGAAGACAAAATTAAAACTTTACAACACGCGCGATGAAAAAGAGAAGATCGGCTACTTACGCGCAAAAGCAATTACTTTGCTTGTTGAACAGTTGGCGAAAGTATTTATGGAGAATGAAGAACAAATTCTTGCCGGTAATTTCGAAAGCGAACTTATCAGCGTTATTTCTGCCCGGAAGCCGCTCGAAAGAATTAAAAAAATTTCCGTAGAAAAAATTTATTCTTATAAAACAGTAATTGAACGGGAAGCTGTTGGATACGAAGTGCTCGGCGGTTTGCTTGATATTTTTGTCTCGGCTCTTCTTGATTCCGCTAACGTTCAGCTTTCGCACCGCACAAAAACCATCATCAAACTTTTTCCGCAGCAATTTATGCTTGCGAAAAATTCGGAAGAAGATTTTTACTCCAAACTTTTACAAATCACCGATTTTATTTCCGGGATGACGGATAGCTTTGCCGTTTCTCTTTATCGAAAATTAAAAGGAATTTCTCTGCCGCAATAACACAGACTAAACAGAAAGGAAAAACATTTTATGAAACGTTTACTTTATTTAGCTCTCTTTATAATAATTTTAGCGGGTGCAAACATGACTTCGCAAACTTTAAACCTTATGCCTGTTCCGGAAAAAATTTCTTCAGGTAACGGTAAATTCATTTTAACTCATTCGTTTGACATTGCAATTACCGGGAAAGCAGACAAGAGAATTTATCCGTATGCAACTCGTGTGCTGCGCCGTCTTTCCGGCAGAACCGGTTTATTTTTTCCGCAAGACAACATCACGGAAAAATCAACTGCCGATACCGCAGACTGCATCATCTCGATTGAACAGCCTGGAAAAGTTTTGTTGAACGAAGACGAATCATATTCTCTTCAAGTTTCAAAAAATAAAATATTACTAAAAGCAAAAACCGATCTTGGTGCGATGAGAGGAATGGAAACATTACTTCAACTTTTACAAAATGATGAAAGCACATATTTCATTCCGGTTGTTACCATTCAAGATAAACCACGTTTTCCTTGGCGCGGATTGATGATTGATGCATGCCGTCATTTTATGCCCGTTGAAGTTATTAAAAGAAATCTTGATGCAACGGCAGCTGTTAAGTTAAATGTATTTCACTGGCACTTGAGCGAAGATCAAGGTTTTCGCGTTGAATGCAAAGCGTTCCCAAAACTTCATCAACTTGGTTCCGATGGATTGTACTACACACAAGCGCAGATAAAAGAAATTCTTGTTTATGCAGAAGACCGCGGCATTCGCGTTATTCCTGAGTTTGATATTCCGGGACATTCAACTTCATGGTTTGTCGGTTATCCTGAATTAGCAAGCGCGTCCGGTCCTTATACGATCGAACGGCAATGGGGTGTTTTTGATCCAACGTTTAATCCAACGATTGAAGAAACTTATAAATTTTTCGATGCTTTTTTCAAGGAGATGTGTGAACTTTTTCCCGACGAATACATGCACATCGGTGGTGATGAAAACAACGGACATCAATGGAACAAGAATGAACAAATACAAAAATTCATGAAGGAGAACGGACTTAAAACTAATCACGATCTGCAAACGTTATTCAATAAAAGAATTTTAGCAATCCTTACAAAGTATGGGAAAAAGATGATCGGCTGGGATGAAATTCTTCAACCGGATTTACCGAAGAATGTTGTTATTCAATCATGGCGGGGAACGGAAGCGCTTGCAAAAGCTGCACAACAAGGATATATGGGAATTCTCTCCAGCGGTTATTATATTGATCTAAATCAGTCAACCGACTACCACTATTTAAACGATCCTGTTCCGGCTGATTCCAAATTGAGCGATGCTGAGAAGAAATTTGTTCTCGGCGGCGAAGCAACAATGTGGGCAGAGTTTGTTGTCCCCGAAAATGTTGATTCACGCATTTGGCCTCGCACTGCTGCAATTGCAGAACGCTTTTGGTCTCCGGCAAACGTACGCGATGTTGATGATATGTACCGCAGACTTGATAGAGTAAATTTCCAACTTGAGGAACTTGGAATTACCAATACTAAAAATCAAGAAATGATGCTGCGCCGTTTAACTAATAATGGCGAGACAGCTTCACTCAAAACTTTAGTTGATGTAATCGAACCGGTAAAAATCTACACCCGGCACAACTATGGCGTGAAATATTATTCCTACTCGCCATACACGCGTGTAGTAGATGCCGCAGTTCCAGATGCACCGGAAGCACGTAAATTTAGAAAATTAGTAGATGAGTTTTTGAATGGTAAAAAGGAATTAAGAAAAGATATTGCTGCTCAATTAAATTTGTGGAAGAATAACCACGAAAAGCTTGTTCAGACAATCAAACTTTCACCAATATTAAAAGAAATCGAACCGCTTTCATTAAACTTAAAACTTCTTTCAGAAACAGGGTTGGAAACTCTTTCTTTACTTGATAAAAAGCAAAAACCGAAAGAAGACTGGCTAAAAGCTACAGACAAATTTTTACTCGAAGCGAAAAAATCATACGGACAAACTGAACTGATGATTGTGAGCGCGGTTGAAAAATTAGTGAAAACGGCGAAGTAGTCGTTGAGAGAATTGAATTGTTCTTATAAATGATTTAGTAATGCTCAACTAATCATTTTAGTTTTAGGCGGAAAAGTTTTTCCGCCTTTTTATTAAACAGCAAAATAATTTTGCAGAAGCTTTAGATTTTCTTCCCCTCGCGCAAGATCGTGCACAATTTTCCCTTTCTCAAGAACAACAATTCTTTCGCACACTTCGGTAACGTGATTTAAGTCGTGGCTCGAAATTAACAACGTTGTATTAAATTCATTCTTAAATTCTTGAAGCATTTTTTTCAACCGGAAAACACTTGTTGGATCAAGATGCGGAAAAGGTTCGTCAAGAATAATCACTTCCGGTTTTGCTAATAATGCAGCGGCAATTCCAACTTTCTTTTGATTTCCTTTTGAAAGATCACGGATAAATTTTTTCTGCTTTAATATTTCCGTACTAAAAAAATCACTAAAGCGATTAAGAAAATTGTCGTATTCACTTTGCGATAAACCGTGTAAATCGGCAATAAATTCAAAGTATTCCTCGGGATAAAGAAATTCTATGAGAAATTTTTCATCGATATAAGAACCTGTGTAATCTTTCCAGTGATCACTTCGTGCGGTTTTAATTCCATTCGATAAAATTTCTCCGGTTGTGGATTCGATAAGATCCAAAATCAAACTAAAGAAAGTAGTTTTCCCGGCGCCGTTATTTCCAACCAATCCAAAGCTTTCACCTTTTTTGATGTGAAGTTCCGGCAAATCTAAAACTGTTGTTCCGTTATAATTTTTAGTTAAGTTTTTTACTTCTATCATTTTTTCTTCCTGATTTTACTTTTCTCTAAAGCCGACCGCCATTTTATAGCGATGTTTTTCAAAGTTCTTTATTGATAAATCCATTAACTGCTTGTGAAACAACAGCGCGATCAACCCGATACCGCCGAAAGCAAAAGGCATATAATCTTTCAATCCCAACCATGTAAGCGCAAAATAAATCGCTAACATAAGAAGTATCATGGGAATGTTTCGTAAAAATTGTTTGAATCCATCTCGTCCTTGCTGCGACATCATGCTTGCATTTAAATCCATCCGTTTTCTGTTGTATGTACCCAAAAATAAAATAAACACTGAATTGACACCGAGACTATAAAACAGCGCCGCGATGTTGAGCCATAACAAATCAATGCTCATGTAGATGTAAACCATCATAATTGCAAAAGCTAAAAAACTTGCGGCAGCCATTATATAGTATTTTGCTTCAATATACTTTTTAATATTTACTTTTTGCGAAAGTATGAAATCAAAATATCCCCCCTCCCATGCAAATAAGTATTGACCGTACATTAACGCCGCGTAAGAAATAATGAAAATCGTCCAAAAAACTATCATCATAATACTACCGCCTTGGCTTGATGGAGTTTTCCAATTAGCTATATTAATATTTATTGTTGTATCGCTCCAGGGAACTATGTATGATTTCGGAAGAGTGTTACCCGTTGAATCGAGTGCAGCAACGTTTTGTGAACCGAGTGAAAAATTATAATCGAGAACTTTTCCCTTTTCAATTATAAAAGTTCGTTCCCAATTGCCTTCAGCATTTTTGTAAAGGTTCACTGAAGCCGGATTGTTGCCACCGAGCTTATGATTATTGCCGGAGATATAGACATACGCTCCCTTCGGAATTTTACGGGAATTAACGTTAAACGTAATCTTACATACATCTGCATTGGAGGATAATTTTGAACTTTCAACCGCAGCATTAGCAAAATGCGGTTTTGGATATACCGGTTTTGCTTCATCGAAATATTGTTTGTAAATGAATGACGGATAAACAAAAAAGATTAACGAATAATAGAATAATGCGCGGGGACGTTTATTTCTAAAAATCATTTTAAGCTCAAGCGCAATGTATGAACCGACTTCACCATAATTTTCGAGGAAGCTATACCGCGAATACGATTTTACCTTTTCTCTTTTTGTGGCGCCCAAATCTTCAGGATAGTAATTTTTGTCAATCCAGCGGAAAGTGAGAAGATACATATACGCTAGTAAAAGTAACGGCAAAACCGAGAACGCCGGAATGTTCAGGAATGAATTGAATAAATGCGAAACAACTTGTGCTGTACTGGCGGAAGATAAAAACTCCAACCCAATCGCAATAATGAGTATTATGATTATCGGCAATAAAAGTGTCGGCTTGGAAAATATTTTTTTCTTCAACAAAAACGTGAAGAAACTATTACATAATTCAATTGCGATTATCGAAAACATCCAGGCCATTGAAGAAAGAAAAGTATAATGAGGAATAACCGCTTTGATTGTAAATGAAACAAGGAATAAAATAAAAACTATATTTATATAATTCGTTATGGTTTTTAGAAGTAACGCGGTAATTAAAGTTTTACGTTTAACAGGAAGAGCTCTATAATATTTAACCGCTTGTGAGGGAAAACCCTGGAGGAAAATTCTAAACAAAAAAGAAAAAACAATAAAATAGATTAGTCCGGAGTTAAAGAGCTGTACGGGATTCACACCGTTTGATAATTTTTCCAAAACGGATGGAAGGAAGTATCCTGCGGTGATTGCATAAAACGCCAGAATCAAAAAGAGAAGCCCCATTACGATAAAACTGAAAATATTTTCCCCGCGCTCGGGTGATCGTGTATAGCTTTTCCATTGATGTAGAATTAATTTTCGTATCATTAGGAAGTGATAACCTTGATAAATAAATGTCCTGTTAATTTAGGAAATAAAATAAGGCTTACCTTGGAATATTTCAAAAATAGTTATCAAAAAATTAAAGACCCGCGTTTGGATTTTAATATATCCCCGTTAAAAAAAAAGCAGACACAATATCTGCAGTTCTATTCATAAATATTTTTTATGCCGCTCTATTTTTGTTTGCAGATTTAAACATCATCATAGATTCAATGCTTAAATGATAATCCAGTTCGCTCCATTCGATACCGGTATTTCTGCAAATTAACTTGTAATTTTTTAATTGCTCAAAAGTCGCACGTTTTAATTCAGGATACCAGGTTATCGGAGTAGAAATAATTCTACCATCTGCTAATTCAACGTTCAAGTATGAATCGTCAAAACTGACTTTCTTTCCCTTTAAAGTATTCATTCCATCTCCTTAAAAAATATTCCTTGTTTTCTCTCGTAATTTCTAAAACTTGTTTTAGTTCCCGATTATTAAAATGGTTGGCATTAAAAAACCGTCATTCGCTTATTAATTTTATGCACCTTCATAAACTATTAACTATCAAATAACCTTAATGTTTCATAAGTAATGTAGAATTTATTAACACAATTGTCAACTCCGAATTGTCCGAATAAAAAAACCGCAGACACAATATCTGCGGTTTTTTTTAACTTCTAATTAAGCCTGGAGAAATTTATTTTACAATTTTCCCGGCTTTTAATTCTTCGCTCAAACGTGTAACCTTGTACATATCCTGAAGAGCTTCAAGCATTCCGGATGAGTGAACGGAAACGGTTCTGTTTGCAGTATCATCAAAGATGAAATTGCCGGGTAAGCTTTCGATGTTTCCATCAAAGGCTAATCCAACGATCTCAGCTTTTTTATTAATTAACGGGCTGCCGGAGTTACCACCGATAATATCATTTGTAGAAACAAAATTCATTGGGGTTTCAAGATTGAATTCTGCCGGAGGAGTTTCCCAGCGTTTCGGCAAATTCCATGGAGATTGTTTTTTGAAAGAATAATATCTGTCATACAATCCGTAAAAAGTTGTGTTAACCGGAGTTTTTGTTCCATTGTAATCGTAACCTTTAACAACGCCGTCTGCAAGGCGAAGCGTAAAAGTTGCATCAGGCGGAATTGAAGTTCCATAAACTTCAAACAACGCTCTGCCTAACAACTGAACGTAATTGGCTTCACGTTCGTTAATCTCTTTTGATTTCGCCTGAACTTCATCTAACTGATTTTCAGTTTTAACAGCATATTGAATGAATGGATCATCTGAAGAAAGAATTGCATCGGCGCCTTTTGCAACCAGTTGATTAACTTTTTCAACATCACTTAAGATCGATTTGTTCGCAGCGTATTGTAATGCTTCTTTTCCTTTTTTTCCACCGGTTAAGATTTTCGCGTATTCCGTATCTTCGCCAAGAAGTTTAACATTTATACCAACAATTAAAGATGCAAATTTATCTGCAACCGCTTTATCAAATTTAACCGGCGCTAATCCGGCTTTAGTCTTTTCGACAACCGAATCTTTGTACTGCGGCATTCTTTGCGCGTCCGGCATTTTCATTTGATGTGCAAAAGTGACTAACTTATTTGCTACTTGAAAATATTCCGTTGAAAGTCCTCTACCACTAACATTAAAAGCAGCCATTCTTTTAAAATACACTTTAGCCTCGGCTCTGGTTCCGGCAATTTTATCCCAAAGTTCGCCGTATTTTGCTTTCAATTCCGGTTTAGCCATAACAGCAGATTTAAATTTATTTTCAAAGTCTTTTTTCTTCTGCATGAAAATTGGATTTCGGAGACCATCTAAAATACCTTTATACGCTTTTTGCGAATTTGCCATTCCAAACAATTGGTCTTGCAATTCAAACAAACGATCAGGGTGTTCAGCAATAACCTCTTCATAAATCTTAACAGCGCCGTTTAATAAGTCCATTGTTAAAGGATAAGAGTAATCTCTCTGGTATTCGAGAATTGATGTGGTTGATAAACGACTCGTACGTCCCGGATTTCCGACAACAAAAACCGGTTCTCCTTCTACAGCGCCATTAGGAGACCATTTGAAGAAATTCTTAGTTTTCAGCGGCTGCCCGTTTTCATCATAAACACGGAAGAAAGAACAGTCGAGATCATAACGCGGATAAGTAAAGTTGTCCGGGTCTCCGCCGAAAAATCCCATTTGGACTTCAGGAGAAAAAACCAAACGAACATCATCATACTTTCTATAAATATAAAGTGAATATTTTCCACCGTTATAAAAAGTAACTACTTGAGCAGTGTAATCTTTTCCTTTGTCGGCAACAACTTTGTCGGTAAGTTCTGAAAATTTGTTTTGCTTGTTTTGCGCTATTTCAGCATCGGTTTTACCGGCATCAATTGCAGATTGAACTTCTGCGGTAACATCTTTAATCTCTACAAGCTGTGATACAAATAATCCCGGAACTTTTCTTTCATCAGCCAAAGCGTAGGCAATAAATCCGTTTTCCGCTAAATTTTCCCCTTCTTTATTAACTTTTCCAACACTCGCGCGCGCGCAGTGATCGTTAGTCATTATTAATCCGTCTTCAGAAACAAATGAAGCCGAACAATAGGATGCAAAACGCAAAGCCGACATTCTTACGTTATTTAACCATTCGTCATCAGGAGAAAAATTATATTCTGATTTAAAATATTCTTTTGGAGGGAAATCGAACGTCCACATTTTTCCGGTATCAAATTTACCGGCTTTTACTGTATCTAAATTTAACCATTGTTCTGTTTGCGAATTCGGCGTTTGACTTGAAGAACTACAGCCGACGACAAAGAATGTCAATAACGCAAGAGAACTCATAAGAATTGCTTTTGTAGATTTGTATTTCATACTACTGCCTTATATTAAAATGAGTTGTTAATTAATTAAGTTTATAATATCCCGATAAATTTAGAAGAAATAGTTTAGGTGTTCAATCATGAAATGATAAACGGCAAAATAAAATGAAAAAGGTTTACCTGTGGCAAACCTTTTACATATAAAAGCCGGAACTATACAACGGCTCGATCTCCCATTCATCTTCAACCGTGCCGACACAATGAGAGCATTTCTCAATACTAAATGTTACTTTTTCTTCGAGCGCAGATGCGCGGACAAAGTTTAAAACCGTCTGGCAGCTTGAGCACTGTACTACATGATGCGTTAAAACCTTGCTACTGCACGAAGGACATAAAAACCCAAGTTTATCCTGTTGTTCGTGCGGGTCTAATAAAAAGATAGTATTACATTTCACATTATTACATTTTGTAAAATGCAAGAGGACGGTAGAATTCTGTGCGATAGTTACTCCTTTTTTTGATTTCAAATTTATTTAATGAAATCATCCTTTCCTAAGAAAAAATTTTCCCCCGTTTTGTTCCGATTAAAACAGGAATAGTCTAATTTTGAAAAGAGAATTACTAAAATCTATTGAAAGGAAATCATGGAAAAAATAGCATCTTTTAAAGCTTATGATATACGCGGAAAAATTCCTTCAGAATTAAATGAAGAATTAGCTTACAATTTGGGACGCGGATTAACAAAACATCTTTCATGCAAAACCGCGGTCATCGGTCATGACGTGAGAATCTCATCCCAACCACTCTCTGATGCATTGGCAAGGGGATTCACCGACAGCGGCGTTAATGTTATCGATATAGGTCTTTGCGGAACCGAAATGATCTACTTTGCGACTTCGTTCCTTGGAACTGAAGCCGGGGTAATGATCACCGCAAGCCACAATCCACCTGAATATAACGGAATGAAAGTAGTAAAAAAAGATTCCGTTCCCGTTGGTTACGATTCCGGTTTAAAAGAAGTTGAGCAGATTATTTTACAAAAAGATTTTCTTCCGCTTGCAGAAAAGAAAGGAACTCTGACAAAACAAGATATTACGACCGAATTTATTGCAAACCTCGATAAATTTTTCGAAGTGAAAAAATTAAAGCCAATGAAAGTAGTGGTGAATGCCGGCAACGGATGTGTCGGTCCAATCTTAAATATTCTTGAACCGAATCTTCCGATCGAGATGATAAAATTATTTATAGAACCTGATCCGACATTTCCGAACGGAGTTCCGAATCCGATGCTTGAAGAAAACCGGAAACCAACCATTGATGCAATCCATTCTAACAAAGCCGATCTGGGTGTTGCCTGGGACGGCGATTACGACCGCTGTTTCTTCTTTGATGAGTTCGGCAACTTTATCGAAGGTTATTACATCGTTGGACTGTTGGCAAAATCAATTTTAAAAAAATTCCCAGGAGAAAATATTATTCACGATCCGCGCTTAGTTTGGAATACGATTGAAGTAGTTACGAAAGCAAAGGGAATTGCGGTACAATCAAAAAGCGGTCACGCGTTTATCAAACAAAAAATGAGAGAGGTGAATGCTATTTACGGCGGTGAAATGTCGGCGCATCACTACTTCAGAGAAAATGCTTATTCTGATAGCGGCATAATTCCTTTCCTGCTTGTAATGCAATTAATGTCCGAAGAAGGAAAAACACTTTCTCAACTTGTTGGTGAAATGATGAGGAATTATCCTTGCTCGGGAGAAATAAATTCTACAATTGCGGACCCTACGGCAAAGATAAAAGAAATTGAAGAAAAATATCCCGGCGGAAAACGCGAGACGGTTGACGGTATCAGCATTGAATATGATACGTGGCGTTTCAACCTGCGCATGTCCAACACCGAACCGATCATTCGCCTAAACGTTGAAACACGCGGTGATGAAAAATTGATGAAAGCAAAAACCGAAGAACTTCTGCAATTAATCAGAAAATAAAAACAAATTATTGGTGCGCTGATTTTGTCTTATCCGTTTTAATCCGTTATATCTGCGAAATCAGCGTGCTATTTTTTCCTTTATGAAAACACTTGAACGAATAACTGTTTATCCGATTAAATCACTCGATGGCGTCAACCTTGATGCGGTTGAAATAACCCAGGGCGGAAGTTTAAAATACGACCGGGAGTTTGCTTTTGTAGATGAAGACGGAAAATTTATAAATGGAAAGAAGTACGGGCAAATTAATCTAATCAGAAGCATTTATCGTTTAGATGAAACATCGGTAGAATTTTCAATTGAACGGGAAAATTATAAAAAGAATTTTCACCTTGAAAAAGAAAAACCGGGAATAGAAAAATTCTTCTCTGAATTTTTAGGGAAGAAAATTTCCTTCCGGCAAAACAAACAAAGCGGCTTCCCCGATGACCTTCAAGCTTCCGGTCCAACGGTGGTAAGCGTTGCAAGTCTGCAAGAAGTTGCAAAGTGGTTTCCCAACCTTTCAGCTGAAGAATTGTACAAACGGTTTCGTCCGAATTTATTGTTGAACGACACACCTGCGTTTTGGGAAGACAATTTGTTTGGTGAAAAAGGAGAAGAAAAACTTTTTCATATCGGAGAAGTTAAATTTTTTGGAATGAATCCATGTGCACGATGCACAGTACCGACTAAAAATCCGGAAAGCGGAGAAGCAATTCCTTTCTTTCAAAAACATTTTTCCGAAATGCGAAAAACTTCTTTACCCGCTTGGTCAAACCTTTCGCAGTTTGATCATTATTACCGGTTTTGCGTTAACACAAAAGTACCGGGAACAGAAGCAGGAAAAATCTTGCTCACGGGAGACACCATTTCACTTAACCCGCATTATTAATTAAGATTTTTTATGGGAGAAAAAATGAATTCAGAACTAATAATAAAACAAGCAGAGAAAAAAGATCTTCCGCTTCTAATTTCATTTATTAAAAAAATTGCCGAGTATGAAAAACTTACGCATGAGGTTGTTGCAACGGAAGAAATTTTACGCGAGTCTTTATTTGGCAAAAAGCCAAGCGCCGAAGTGGTTTTTGGCTATTTGGAAAATGAACCGGTCGCTTACGCAGTTTACTTTTATAACTTTTCCACGTTTATCGGAAAGAAAGGTTTATACTTAGAGGATTTATTTGTACTGCCCGAACTTCGCGGAAAAGGTGTCGGCAAGAAAATGCTTCTCTATTTATTTCAAAAAGCTTTAGATGAAAAATGTGGGAGAATGGAATGGGCTGTCCTTGATTGGAATGAATCGGCAATTAATTTTTATAAATCTCTCGGCGCAAAAGCAATGGATGAATGGACAATCTTCCGCATGGATGAAGCAGCAATAAATAAAGTTCTTACGCTTTAAGGCTATTTTTGTAAATGCGAGGTCAGGATCTCAATTATTTCAAGTTTGTTAAACGGCTTGGAAATGTAATCCGCAAATCCGGCGGCAAGCAAAGTTTGTTTTTCGTTATCAAGCGCATAAGCGGTAACGGCAATAACTGGTGTTTCGCTGTTCATTGTGTTTTTCTTTATGAGTTCCATTGCCTCTTTTCCGCCGGGACCTTTTCCCAAATTGATATCCATTAAAATAACGTCAAACTTTTTTTCCACCGCTTTCTGCAAAGCTTTATCGGAGCGGTTTGCATACTCAAGCTGACAAACTTGATGTAAGAAAATAGTTATCACATCGCTTGTAGAGGGATCGTCTTCTACCAATAAAACAAGTGGTAAATTATTTTCAAATTTTGTTTCTTTAAAAAATTCCGTTAGGCTGAACGGTTTCTTTTTTTCCATCGGAGGGACAAAGAGCTCCGGCTGCCCGGTTTCAATCATCGGAAAACGAAGAAGAAAAGAGGAGCCTTTATCAATTTCACTTTTTAGATTAACGGTTCCGTTTAAGAGTGAAGTATATCTTTTGACAATTGTAAGCCCAAGTCCCAGTCCTTCGTATCCCCGGCTTACACCTTCGCTCGCCTGTCGAAATTCATCAAATATTACCGAGCAGTATTGGGAAGAAATTCCAATTCCGGTATCTGCAATTTCGACCGTAAAATATTTTTCCGTATCACTTTCATCTTTATTTAGAATAACTCTTACCATTCCCTCTTCGGTAAATTTCAAAGCGTTATTTAAGAGTTGGGAAATAATTTCCTCAAACATCTCTTTATCGGTTTCCGTATAACATTCGTCTGCGTAATTCTCGAAAAAGAGTTTTAGATTTTTCTGTGCGGCAAACAGTTTATATTTTTCAGTTACTGTTTTTACAGTTGAAACAACATCAATTAATTTATTTGAAATAGTAATTTTTTCGGCTTCGATTTTTGAGAATTGCAAAATAAGGTTCAGAGTTTCGAGTAATCTTTTTCCGCCTTGCAAAATGTTCCGCGAAGAATCTTGAATAGTAGTATCTTCGGAAGAATCACTCATAATTTCTGCAAAGCCGAGAATAGAGATCAACGGGGTGCGCAGTTCGTGGCTCATATTTGACAGGAAGTTTGATTTCAGCCGGTTCATTTCTTCAGCTTTATTCTTAGCGTCAATCAATGTTTGCTCGGTTTTTTTAATAAGAGAGATATCCCTGATTACACCGATAATCAAAGAGAATTTTTTCTTTGCATCTATCAGTGCTTTCCCGTAAAAATAAACGGGAATCACTTCTCCGTTTTTCCGCTGCATTGTTAATTCGGTTTCGTAAAAATCCTGCTTCGAATAAATCGAAAATGACTGTTTGATAAACAACTCAAACCGGCTGGTATCGCCAAAAAGGATTTCACTCCCGCGATTAAGCAATTCCTCTTTTTCATATCCGAACATTTTTATTGCCGCATGATTAACGTTTTCTATTTTACGTTCAATAGGATTTATGAGAAAGATTGCTTCCTCTAAACTATCAAACACTTTTTGCAGCAAGGTTTGAGAAAATTCAAGTTCCTCAACAATTTTATTCTTCTCCGAAATATCGCGGATACTATTTTGTATAAGCGTTTCACCGCTGATCTCTATAAGCCGCGCCGATATTTCAACCGGAAATTCTTCACCGTTCTTCTTTCGATGTACAGCTTCAAAGATCACACCCTCGCGGCTTTCAAATGCTTTTACAATTTTGGACATTCCGCGGATACTCCTAGGAGCAAAGACAAGCACAACATTTTGATTGACCATTTCTTTTCGCGTATAACCGTAAGTTCTCAGCGCCTGTTGATTTACTTCAACAATCAATCCTTTTTGGTCCATCAAAAGAATAATATCGTTAGCATATCTTGTTATTATTTGATAATGAGAAAGAAGCGCCTTTTCCGATACGTCGGAAGTGATAAACTTATTTAGTTCTTCAACTGATTTTTTTTGATGAATAAAAGCGAAGAGAACGGCAAAGAGGAGCATCAGCAAAAGCGAAAGCAAAAAGAGCAGCAGGTTTTTGTTTCGCAAAATAATCGTGGCGGTAAATGAATCTAAGAATTGCAATGAAAAAAACGCAGCTATTGAAATAATAATTACGAGAAGAAAAAAAATTCCAATTAAGCTTTTTTTATTTTTTTTTAGTTCTGTTGTGTCCACGTCAATTACAAAATTTTTGTTTTCTTTTAGTGTAACATAAGAAATTTATAGTGTTTTATGGAAGGGAAAAGCATTTTTTAATATTTCAACAATGTGGTCTATTTCGCCGCAGGTATTATAAAAGTGAGGTGAAAAGCGGATCATTCCTTCGCGCAGAGAGCAATGGACTTTTTCACTCATCAGTTTTTCAAATATCACCGGAGCTCGTTCATCTTTTATGGTTACAATCCCGGATAAATATTTTCGTTCTACACCGGAAAGCAACGGGGTGAACCCGGTTGAAGAAAGTTGATCCATAAAATATTCGGTGGTATCGAGAATGGTTTTTTCAATCTGTTCAAAACTTACAGATTCAGATAGATCGAGAGCGGCATTCAATCCGTATATTCCGATCACATTAAGCGTTCCGGTTTGAAAAACGCTTGCATCGGTTTTTAGTTTTAGATCGTACTGCAAAATGTTCCAAGCGTCTTCAACCGATAGCCAGCCGACATATTTGGGAGCTATTTTTTTCTGCATTTCCTCCGAAAGAAAGATGAAAGCCAATCCCATTATTGCCATTAACCACTTCTGCGTACCGCACGCAAGAAAATCGATATTACATTTTTCTACATCAAGTTGAAGCGCGCCAAGTCCTTGAATTGCATCAACGGCAAAAATAATATTTTTCTCTTTGCAGATTTTCCCCAATGCTTCTAAATCGGCTTTATAGCCGCTTAAAAACTGCACGAAACTAATCGAAAGCAGTTTGGTTGAAGGAGTTATCGCCTTTAAAATATTTTCTACGGTAATTTTCCCGTTTTCTGATTTCACAAAATCAATTTCAACGCCAAGCTGCTGCAAATTCAAAAAAGGATAGACGTTGGACGGAAACTCAATATCATTTAAAAGAATTTTGTCTCCTTTTTTCCAGGTTAACCCTTGAGCAAGAATGTTCAATCCGTTGGAAGTATTGTCAACAAAAGCAATTCTTCCGGCAGAAGTATTCAACATTTTAGCTAATTTATTTTTCGCTTCGGAAGATTCAGCAAGAAAAGATTGAAAATCCTCAATCGTTCCTTCGCTTCGCTGTTGTAAATAGGTTTGAATTTTTTCCGTTACAACCGTTGAAAGAGGGCTAACGGCGGCATGATTAAAATAGATTTTACCTTTATCTAAAAACGGAAAATATTTTCTAGCTTCGTGCGGTAACATTTTTTATTCTAAAATTATTTATGGCAATTTACAAAAAATAAAACCGAGTTTGAACTTTCCAGAGATTTCTATTTTCAGAAAAAATGAACTGCCTACCTTTTGTTTTTGAAACGTAGTTTTTATAAGTTTTCTTACACTAAAACAAAATTTCGGGAAAGTAGAATGCCGATAAAAAAAGCAGTATTACCCCAACCTTTAAAAACCAACGATCTTCGCTGGTTTTGTAATCCACAAATTTTCGATTTTGAATCAACCAGCGAACTTGAACCGAACGAAAGCATTATTGGACAAGATAGAGCGTTGCGTGCAATCAAACTCGGTGTAAACTTACGCAGTCCGGGTTATAATATTTTTATCGCCGGACTTTCCGGCACCGGGAAAGCAACGGCAGTAAAAAAAATGCTCGAATCCATTTCGGCTACCTGTCCAATACTAAAGGACTATGCCTATGTTAACAATTTCAACGACCCTGATTCACCTCTTCTTCTCACTTTCCCGCAAGGGCAAGCGAAAGATTTTAAGAAAGAAATTTCGAGCTTAATACTGTATTTAAAGGAGAGAATTCCGCAGCAATTGGAAAGCCAAACCTTTGTAAGAAAGCGAAAAAAAATTATTGGGGAGTACGGCAAAAAAGAAAAAGAATTACTTTCTTTTTTTCAAAAGAAAATTATGAAAGAAGGATTTACATTAGGTTCAGTGCAGGTTGGCGAGACTGCGAGACCGGAAATTATTCCGGTAATTCAGGACAAGCCGGTTCCTGTTCAGCAGCTTGATCAGGTGATTAAAGAAGGAACCATAACGAAAGATAAAGCCGAAAGCATAATTCAGAAGTACAACGAATATCAATTAGAGTTGGTTAATCTTTTTAAAAAAGGATTAAAGCTAAGCCAAAAACTTCAAATGGAATCGCTTGATCTTGAAAGAAAGGAAGTTGATGTCCTCATCAAAGGTTCGTTAGCCGTTTTCTATGAAAAATATCCTGATGAAAAAATTTCTTTTTACCTCCGGCAGGTTGAAGAAAGCATATTGGAAAATCTGCAAATCTTTAAAGGACTAAAACCTGAAAATGAAGAAACTCAGGAAGGATTTGTTATTGATTACTTCCGCGAGTATGATGTAAACATTATTCTTGATAATTCTAACACAAATGAGTGCCCGGTTGTTGTTGAAATTACTCCGACTTATACAAATCTTTTCGGAACGATTGAAAAAGTGAATGACGGCAGAGGCGGTTGGTACGCTGATTTTACAAGGATAAAAGCGGGTTCGTTACTTAAAGCGAACGGCGGATTTTTAGTGCTGAACGTTCCGCATATTTTTGAAGAACCCGGTGTGTGGAAAAATCTAAAACGTATTTTAACGTTTCGTAAACTTGAAATTCAAGATTCATATAATTTCTTTCAGTTCCAGCCGTCAATTTTAAAACCGGAACCAATTGATGTTGATCTGAAAGTTATTCTTATAGGAAGCAGCTACATTTATTCAATGCTTGCCGAATATGAAGATGACTTCAAAAAAATATTTAAAGTGAAAGCGGACTTTGATTACGAAGTGAAACGTACCGGCGAAATAATTGATGCCTACGCTCGTGTAATAAAAAAAACCATCAAAGAAGAAAATCTTTTGGAATTTGACAAGACCGCGATTGCTTATCTGCTTGAACTTGCCGCACAGTACGCCGGACAAAAAGATAAATTGACTGCGCGTTTTTCCGTGTTGGCTGATTTAGTCCGCGAAGCCCATTATTGGGCAAGGGAAGAAAATGCAAAAGTAGTTTCAGCTCCTCTTGTAAAAAAAGCGTACAAGATGGCGAAAGATCGTCACGCTTTGTATGAAGAAAAACTTTCCGATATGATCCGGGAAAAAACCATTCTCATTGATACGGCAGGAGAAAAAGTTGGACAGATAAACGGACTTGCTGTTTACGGCTCCGACTTTTACGCGTTTGGAAAACCGACACGTATCACTGCTTCAGTTTCG
>JALNWB010000015.1 GCA_023231105.1 Ignavibacteriaceae bacterium
ACTCCCGCAGCATCGGCATCAAAAAAATTTATTCTTGCTTTAGAAACAACCATTGCTTAACCTTTCCGTTTTTAGGTATGAAATATACCACTGAAATTATTTGATTAACAAAGTCATTTAAAGTAAATTTGCAAAGAAATAATTTAAACACAAAAAAGAGGATGCTATGTCAAATAGAATATTATCAGTTGGTTCAGCTTTTCCAACATTTACAAAAAAAGCAGTTGTTTCAATTGAATCAGGAAAAGAATTTGCTGATATAACTTCGGAAGATCACAAAAAAGCTAAAAAATGGATGGTGATGTTTTGGTATCCGAAAGATTTCACCTTTGTATGCCCAACTGAAATTGTAGAGTTCGACAATCATTTGGAGGAATTTACCAAAAAAGAAACCGTCTTGATCGGCGCTTCAACTGATTCTGAATTTTCACATCTCGGCTGGAGAGTAAGCCATCCTGAATTAAAAGGATTAAGAATTCCGTTACTTGCAGATACTTCAAAATCACTTGCAGAAGAATTGGGAATTCTCACCGATCCGGAAAAAGTTGCTTACCGCGCAACATACATCGTTGATCCAACCGGCGTAATTCGCTGGGTTTGTCAAAACGATTTGGGAGTCGGAAGAGATATTCCCGAAGTACTGCGCGTTTTGGATGCATTACAAACCGGTAAATTAACTCCTTGCAACTGGAAACCAGGGCAAAAAACATTAAACTAAATAGAAAATCACAAAAGGCAAATTCCAAAAAGCAAATTGTCATTTGGGATTTGCCAATTGTTTTTTCTAAATAATATCGTATAAGAAATTTGAGAGGTTTATGAAACGGTTTTTCTTTGATCTTCTGCACCACTTAACACAGCTGGTTGTTATTTCATTTATATCAATTACAATTGCAAACGCACAAAATAATACATATGAATTTCTGCGAGTTGGAATGTCGCCGCGCGCCGCCGCTTTAGGTGGTAGTTTTGTTGCTGCAACCGATGACCCGGATGTTATATTTTATAACCCGGCGGGAATTTATACTTTGCCGGAAACTCCTGTTTCATTTTCTTACGTTAATCATTTACTCGATATAAATTTGGCTTCGCTTTCAGTTACGAAAAATATTGAAGGGATCGGAAAATTTGGAGCTTCGGTTCAATATATTAATTATGGAACATTTCCTCGAACTGATGAATACGCAAATAAGAACGGTGAATTTGGCGCCGGTGAAGTTGCTTTTAGCGCTGCTTATGCCGGTCTTATAGATGAAAATTTTGTTTACGGAACAAATGTAAAATTTATTTATTCGGGGATCGCAGAATACAGTTCGACCGCAATTGGTATGGATATTGGGCTGCAGTATCTTATTCCAGAAGAGAATTTTTCATTAGGATTTGCTGTTTCGAATATCGGCACACAGCTTTCAAAATATATTTCCTCCAAAGAAGAACTACCGCTTGATATTTCACTGGGAGTTTCAAAAAGACTTCTTCATTTGCCGTTAAGATTTTTTGTTGATTTCCATAAATTAAATGAAAATCAAAATAAAATTTTCAACAGGTTGAAAAACTTCTCAGCCGGTGGAGAATTTACTCTCAGCAAAGTACTAAAACTTCGCGCCGGATTTGATAATGAAAAAAGAACTGAACTGAAGGTAGGAAATTTTGCGGGCTTAGCCGGTTTTGCTGTTGGTCTGGGCATCACCATAAAAGATTATCAATTTAGTTATGCATTTTCTTCTATGGGACAAATTGGAGCCTTACACAGAATTGGTTTGAATACTAATTTTTAAAAGGTTTTTCTAAATATTGTTTCGCCAACTCTTTTGATGAACCATATTCTTTCAAATCAAGAACTTGATTGTAATACTTTACTGCTTTCTCACGTTGATTTATAGCGTCGTTCATCATCCCTAAATATAAAACAGAGTTTATTTGAAAACCTGAAGTTTCATCTTTGTCTAATTCTAACGAGACTTCTAAACTTTTTTCAAAATAAATAATTGCAGAATCAGATTTATTTATTGTTTTATAATAAAGCCCGAGATAATAATCCCCCTCGCGTTCTGCTACTTTTCCGTAACCGTTTTTTTTCTGTTTACATTTTTCAAGAACACCGGAAAATATTTGGAAATATCTTGCACTCTCCCCTTTTCTCACGGCAATCCTTCCACTCCATCTTTCAAAATTTGGATTAGCAGGAAATTGAGCGGTTAACATTTTCGCATACGTGTCGGCTTCGTACGGATTATTTTCATATTGAAAATTCAACGTCATTAAAAAATATTGCGCTTCATACTTAGCATATTTACCATTGAATGCGGTATTTTTCAGTTGCTCAATTCCTTTTGCTTTATCGCCCGATGGAAAAAAGATCATGAGTGGTTTTACGAGAGGATATTGATCGGGAATTACCGAAGCGTAATAATTGTAAATCCCGAATCCAAGTTGCACATCCTGATTTTTAGGATTTAATTTTGCTGCACGTTCAACAATCGGTAGAGCTTCGCGCCCGTCATCAGCGGCTTTTAACCAGCTTTCACGGATTGCCCGTAGTCTTCCTCTAAATCCGATCGCTCCGCCTTTAAAGAAAAGAGCATCAACATTTGTTTCATCTTTTTTTAGAATTCCATCACATTGAAAAATTACATCTTCAAGCTTTTGATAAAAGATATCATCATACGATTCGTTATCAACATCTAAAAGAATTTTCCACCAATCGATCATTGCAAGAAAAAATCTTCCTGCCGGATGCTGCGGATAATCGGATATTAACGAACGAAACGATTTTTCTGCATCTTCAAATTGGATGTTATAAATCTGTTTTATTCCGTTCGTTGTTAGCGAATCAAACTTTGCATCTTGAGGAAACGCAAAAAATGGAAACAAGAGGAGAAAGAATATTAATTTTATTTTCATAACAATTGATGAACACTTTCAAGGTAAAATATCTTCAATTTATTCAAACTTTTCATTCAATTATATCTTTTCAATCAAATAATTTTTTAATTGAGTAGAAGCAATGCGAATTTGCTCCATAGTATCGCGGTCGCGAACAGTAACCGTTCCATCAGCAAGTGTTTGGGTATCAACCGTTATTGAAAACGGTGTTCCGGCTTCATCTTGTCTGCGGTAGCGTCTGCCGACAGCTCCCTTATCATCATAAAATACTTTGAAATTTTTCCGTAAATCTGTTTCAATGTTCCGTGCGTATTCCGGCATTCCATCTTTGTTCACCAAAGGAAGAATTGCAGCTTTTATTGGTGCAAGTTTCGGATGAAAACGAAGCACTGCTCTCTGCTCTCCGTTCACTTCTTCTTCGTAATAGGCGTCAACTAAAAACGCCATATAGGAACGGCTCGCGCCGGCTGAAGTTTCAATAATAAACGGAATATATTTTTCTTTCGCTTCTTCATCAAAATATTTTAATGATTTACCGGAAAATTCTTCGTGCCGGCTCAAATCAAAATTTGTTCTGTTATGAATTCCTTCAATTTCTCCCCAGCCGAACGGAAATTGATATTCTATATCCGTTGCATCTTTTGCGTAATGCGCTAATTTGTGTTTCGGATGATCGTGATATTGCAATTTACTTTCATTCATGCCGAGAGATTTGTACCAGGCTAACCGTTCCGCTTTCCAGTATTCATACCATTCAACATCGTTTACCGGTTTTACAAAAAATTGCATTTCCATTTGCTCAAACTCGCGGGTTCTAAAAAGGAAATTTTTCGTGTTGATCTCATTACGGAATGCTTTCCCTATCTGCGCAATACCGAAAGGTAGTTTTTGTCTTGCGGAACTTTGCACATTTAGAAAGTTTACGAAAATACCTTGAGCGGTTTCGGGGCGTAAATAAACTACAGAACCGCCGTCTTCAACCGGACCGACAAATGTTTTAAACATTAAATTGAAATTACGCGCCGCAGTAAACGTTCCTTTATTGCCGCATTGCGGACAATTAATTTCGGCAAGAAGCAGTGTAGATTTTTCTTTATCTTCCAAATAGTTGTCAAAATCACCATCAAGTTGAAGCGTTTCTAATATTTTCTTTTTCTTTTTCTCCTGGATCATTTCACCAAGAATATCCAAACGAAAGCGGGATTTACACTGCTTGCAATCAACCATCGGATCGGTAAAGTTTTCTACGTGTCCCGAAGCTTCCCACACGCGCGGGTGCATCAATATTGAAGCGTCAAGTCCTTCAATATTATCACGGTAGGTCATTGCTTTCCACCATTCTTCTTTAATATTTCTTAATAGCTCAACGCCGAGAGGACCGTAATCCCAGCATCCGTTTAATCCGCCATAAATTTCACTTGATTGAAATACAAATCCTCTCCGTTTAGCGAGAGAAACAATTTTATCCATTACATCTAATTGAGCCATAGAATCCGGTTTCCTTTTTTATAAAAATTTTGCTGTAAATATAAGGAATTTGGGCCAATGTAGAATGAAAAGAGATGATCATTTCTCAGTGCCTCTGTGACTCTGTGGTGAAAAAACAGATGCCTCCTTCTCCGTTCGTTAGTCCTCTCTTATTGCTTCATAATTATGAATGCGTTTGAAACCGGTCTCTCACCGTTTAGATCACTTGGGGAATTGATCACGCCCTTATCTTTGATCCACAAAGTAGTTGAACCGCCTCCATCCAGATTAATTGCCTCTTCACAACCAAGGCTGATTAAAAAATCCTGAGCTTCAATTAAATTCATTCCGTCTGCTTGGCTGCTCCTTCCATCTACGGCTATAAATAAAATATCATTCTCTGTTGTACACAAAAAGGTTCTCGGATGCCGGTTTGTTACAAACTTCATATCGGGTAAACTTCTCTTCTTTCCACCGTATAAAAGCAAGGGACCTGAGACCAACACAGCTTTTTCGGCTTTTGACACTTCATAGAATTTTTCCGACCTTGCTTTCATCACCAAAACCCTATTCTCTTTTGTAATAACCACCACTCCATTTAATATGCTATCCGGTTTTGCCCATTTTAATTTTGGGGTTCTTGTTCTGTTGATGACGGAATCGTTCACTTCCAGATAACAAACTCCCGCAATACTGTCCATATCAAAATAACTGCCGTTTAGTGCGGCAACTGCATGGTTTATTTCTCCAAATTTGCTTGTGGTCATCAAATCGGGTTTGTTATAATCTAATTCAACGTGAAATTTATTAAGCGAAGCTTTGGGAAGGATCAAGAAACTTATTATTTGTTTGCTGTTAAAGAGAGTATCAGTCCTTATTTGATAATATTCTAAGGAGTCGCTAGAGAACTGTCTTTCATTATTTCGGAGAGAAATGCTTTGACTGCAACCTATGGCAGAGAAGATTATGATTAAGAGGGATAATAACTGATTTTTCTTTAGCATGTTTTTGTTTTAATAATCAGTAACGTTCATATATTCATTTGCTTTTAAAATACTCTTTCGTCTAAAACCACTAATTGCACCGAAAAAATTATTGATAACCACCTTTTCTTTTGGGAAGAACTTTATACTCCGGCTTTGATTCAACAATATCAATAATCAAATTTTCTAATTCACGTAGCATAACAAAGTATTTAAATTTCACTTCGTCGGGTGGAAGAAACCAAACAACAGTTTTATCTTTATCACCAACTCTTATACGAAGAGTTTGAGTGCCATAATCCGGTGAAATTGTTACATTGGGCTTAGCAAAAACAGTGTCCGGGAACTTAAAAAATCCAATTCTTTCTGCTTTCGATAAAATTATTTCTTGTTCCCTCTTTGTAAACCAAAATGATATTTTAACCGTACCAGGAATTAAATCTTTTACTAAACTTTTTTCAAAAGTGTTCACATCATCATAATGTCCATAGTGCAAATGAATTTCTACTAATTGCGGTTCATCCTCTTTATCAAAGTAAGAAGTAGAACAACCCACAAATATTACAAGCATTAAAATAAATAAGTTTCGCATAGATGATAATTCTCCAGTGCCTAACGGTATGTCACCACGTTAATCGTGACAAGTTGTTAAAATCCAACACTAACGTATTAATTATTTAAATATTTCCGTTTACATCTTACTTCAGTAAAATGTGTTATTTATTACCGAAAATTCATCCGCCTAAAACCACAAATTGCGCAGAGAATATATTTCTCTCTTCACTCTTTATATATTTAAGAGATCAGGTTGAATTAGAATTATCTTATTTTCTTCAATGGGAAGGGCAATGAATCTAACTTTTCGTACAGATACATCTTGCCATCTTGAAATTCAACTGTTTTATGATAATACATACCCCAACTCAAATTTGGAGCATTATATTCTATTTTTTCTGTTGTATAATTAAATGTTTCACTGGTATCTTTTGAAAATTTTGTTCCATATGTTACATTCATTGAGTCTTTATTGAAATCATATTTCAGTTGAACTTTCCCCAACACCCCATGATTTTGAAGTTGCGTATCATATGCAATCCCCCATTCTGATGTTGTCCACTCACCCCATATATCACCTTTATCTACTCCGGTTCTTGTTAAAATGTCTAAAGGGAACATATGCAATATATTTTTAGCTTGGATTTGAATTTTAAAATTTGGTATATATGATGCAATTGCAAATCCGGTAGTCGTACTCTTTACAGTCAAGATATTTTTACTATTATAATTTGGAATTCCAATTTGAATCTTACTAAAAGCCTTAGTCTGATTATCTGATTTATTAATAAGATTCCATTCGCTAACATTATAAGTTAGGATTCCACTTTTAATTTCATACGTTCCTTTGATAAGTTCTACTAGCTTAGTCCCGCTATCGTAAACTCCATATACAGAATCTTGGAAATTACCATTCGCATCATAGATTATAGTAATATAACCATTTGACCATGTGCCTACAATACTTGATTTCAATTGGGAATCAGTTGGGGACGAAGCCTCGACTGGATTATTTTTTGAACATCCAATGAACAAAAGCAAGAGCAGACTAACAGATGCGAAAAACAGATTTTTCATTTTTATCCTCGGGTTTTATTATAAATTAATGTTTAGTAAGAACCCGTATAATTTTTTCATCTTTACTCCATTTAATTCTTAACTATGTATTATGTTAAAAACTGCATTACCAAATTAATTATTTAGTGAATGTCCATCTACTGATTTATTTATCCCCTTGGAAATCATCTTTTCGGGGTTTATCTTTTTACAGTAATAAAATATCTACGATGTTTAATGCTCAAAATAATTCTTCGCATTACATTATTACAAATACCATTAATACTGTTTTTTTGATGACCTCGTAGAGGTCATATTATTGTAACAACATCTCTCTCTCATTACTTAATCCTCGTAGAGGATTTATAAACTTTCCGCTCTGTCAAATGTTTTATTGATCCTCTACGAGGATCATCTTTTCGGGGTTTATCTTTTTACAGTAATAAAACATCTACGATGTTTTTCATTTGAGTTCGTAGAGGGCATATTATTGTATAATCTGTCCCCACACGCTTTTGAATTCTCGTAGAGGATTTATATATTTTTACTTCGATAACTCCGGTTCATCAAAGAAATCAAACAAATATTTTTCATCATATACTATTTCAAACTTTTTAAGCAGCTCAGTATATTCTTGCCGGAATGTTCTTCTTTGGTGATGAACTTCTTGATTAGCAATGTATTTATAGATTTTATCCAATTGAGATCTTCCATAAGAGAACGCGCCATACCCATCTTGCCAATGGAATTTTCCTCTAAACCACCCCTTTTGATTGATAAATGATGATGAATCTCTTTTAACACACCCGACAATATCTGATATTTTATCATTGGGATTTAATCCTATTAACAGATGTATATGATCCGGCATTCCGTTTATTATTATCGATTTATGTTTTCTGTTTGTTACAATTCCGCTTATGTAACTATATACTTCATCTTGTATTTCCTCTCTCAACAATCGTTCTCGATATTTTACTGCAAATACCAAATGGGTATATAATTGTGTAAATGCGCCTGGTTTCATATTCCGCTCCTTTTATTGATCCTCTACGAGGATCGTTTTTGGGGTTTATATTTTTCTACAATAATAAAACATCTACGATGTTTTTATTCTTTTTCCATAATTCTTATTTGTCTCTTACTTCTCATGTACTTACTCTATAGTATTACTTATGACCTCGTAGAGGTCATATTTTTGTAAAAACAACTCTCTCACAACCTTAATCCTCGTAGAGGATTTATAAACTTCTTTTAATAAAAAGAATAAAGAACATTTTATCTAAGCACCAGCGTTTGCGGATTGTCTGCAGAATTTCCGCCAAAGGTGGATACGCCTCTGGCGTATATTTTTCTCTTGTTTACCCTGCTATTGCAGGGACTCTTTACTTACCTGTCCGCCTCTGGTGGATTAAAGATGTTAGTACTTTTTAGTTTTATTCAAACTTCAGAAGATTTTCCAATTATATAATTTATAAAAGCTGAGCAAGCGATAAGCATAAATTTTGCATCTGATACAGAAAGATTTGACTCTTCTAATATAGCGTGCCTTATCCCATTAGCATCACTAGTATAACCATATAAAGTGGAAAGACTTTTTTTAAATGCTGGATGCATTTGATTTTTATCTTCAAATATTTTCAGTGCATCCCCTAATGTTGTTTTATCGTTTCCAACTATTTTCTTTGCTAGTGATTCAACAGCACTTATCGATTCTTTAATTGAATTTCGATAATCAGGATTTTTTCTATCAGAAAGTAATGTAAGAGCTGAATTTAAATGCGTTTGAACTCCATAGTAGTGTGATGATTTTTTCAGTGCCTCTTCAATTGAGTCAATCTCGACTTGAGAAGTAACCTCTGTTATATGGTAATTAACAAATCTATAAGCAGAATTTTCTCGTTCTAAAACTTTGTTGCAATATTTTAAAAAATTACTTAAAAAACTATCAGGGCAGTTACAAGCTGTAAATTCTATAAAGTCATACACATTATTCCAAGTACATTCAAAAAAATATTCTCTTATAATTTTAACTGCTGAATCCATTCTATCTGGAAGATTGTCAATTGGACGTTTTAATAAGCTATGCCAGTATTCTTCGAATAGCTTTCCTAAATTTGAATTGCTTAATCTTGGTATTCTTGCAAACATAGAGTTGTAATCCTGATAATATTCTACTTTAAGAAAAATTTGAGTATACACTGAATCCCATAGAGCAAACCTTAAATCGTCATCAACATAATCTAGTTGGATTAGTTTTGAAGTTTTTAATCCTTTTCTTTCTGAGAATAACATTGGATATACCTTTGTGTTTACTTGGTAGTTAACGACCTTTTTATTAGCCGCCCATAACAGCAATGCAACTTTGAAAAACAAACACCAATAATTTTATAAAATCTTTTTATTACAGACTACCATAAAGAGCAATTAACTTTTACAACCAAACTTAAAAACAGAACAAATGCCGAACTGTTTAAAGCGGTCGGCTTGGAAAACTTGTTAGGTGCATTTTTATATTATCTCATAATGATAAACTTTTTGGTTTCTACAAAATTTCCTGATTGTAATCTATAGAAATATATTCCACTCGATAAAGAACTGCCATCAAATTTTATAATATAATTGCCTGCTTGTTTTTCTTCATCTACGAGGGAAGTGACGTCTCGTCCAAGTAAATCATAAACTTTAAGAGTAACGACTAATGAGGTAGGAATTGAAAATTTTATTAATGTTGAAGGATTAAATGGGTTGGGATAATTTTGCTCAAGGGAAAACTTTGCCGGTAAAATATTATGTTCTTCTTCAACATCAGTTATCATTTCTGATAAAGGTCGTTTCCATGCTCCATCATACATTGTACCTGCTAACAGATTAGCACCGTTAGCAAAAACAGAAAGAACATACTTTCCAGTTTCTGATAGACCTGTGTTAACTTCAGTCCAATTTGAACCATTATTAATTGACATAAAAACACCACTCCAAGAGCTAAGAAATAGATTGTTTTTATCGACAGTAAAAGACATGACAGTTCCTCCTGTGAAACCAGTATTAATCGGATTCCAGTTATCCCCATTGTCGATACTAAGAAACACTCCCCTATCAGTTCCGGCAAAAAGATTTAATCCTACAGAGGAAAGTGCCCATACGGTTGTGTTTTTTAATCCTGTAATTTTAGGGATCCAATTTGCACCATTATTTGTAGACAAGTATACGCCATTACCGTTTGCAGTCCCTGCATATAGATTTGTACCTACAGCAATTAGTGTTGTAATTTGTTTATTTGATAGACCCGTGTTTATATCCCTCCAGTTCAAACCATTATTTGATGAAACAAATACTCCACCACCGAAAGTCCCAACGAAGAGATTTGATCCAATAACAGAAAACGAACGAATATCTGCATTTGTTAATCCAGAATCTGTTTTGGACCAGTTAAAACCATTATTCGTGGAAAAATATATACCACCTGCGGTGCCTACAAATAGAATATTGTTATAAGTTATAAATGAGCGAATATCCATCGCCCATGGATAAGCCAACCCAGAATTTAATTGTGACCAATTGTTGCCATTATCACTTGAACAAAAAACTCCTGCTTCAAAAGTACCAGCAAAAAGAATTCCATCAAACTCTGTAAAAGTATTTAATCGTGCATACCCTGTATTGGTAGATGAATTTGTACCAAATGGTCCGTTTGTTTGCACCCATTGTGCAACTAACGAATTAAAGCTTGTGATTAGCATTAAAACAAGTATAATAATTCGAAAAATAGATCTCACATTACCTCACTTTATTTAATTTTAACTAAAACCGCACCTAACTATTAATTATACTGCCAAAATTCCGCTTATCATACCGACAGTAAGCATGATAGATTTCTGAATAATATTTGTTTTTAATCCATTTATCAATTTTATCATTTAAAAATTCTGTATAACTCCCTGGATATTAAAGTATGTTAGACAATTAACATTCGAGCTTAGAATTATTTTTAAATGGTCAATTAATTTTAATTTTGGTGCAGTTGTATATTCGGGCTTATCATATTCAGAATATAATAGGGAAGAAGGTAACGGATTATTTACCTTACTTGGTAATTTTTTTCTATGTAAAACTAATGAAGAAATAAAGTCGCCTCATCTCTCAATAATTATTATAGGTAAACCTAAGGCAATTTTTTCTTTTGTCCAAGAAAAGAACAAAAAAAGATTCAAGTTAATAATCACACCTCCCGTTCAACAGTTCAACCCTTCAACTTTTTTACGCAACCATCTCTAACAAATCCAGCCGTTTTACATTTGCAAATATTGGGTCTTGTGTATAACGAATTGCAGAAAAATGTTTATGTGCATTTTCCGCTATTTTTAAAATTACTTCGGCTTCTTCAGTTTGTTCTTTCTGACCGGTAGCTTTTAATTCATCGGTATATTCAACTAATAAATTTTTAATTGATTGTAAATCCGCCATACTTGGTTTTAAGAATTTCACTTTAGCGCCGGGAGCCAAACGATTTTTCAACGCGTCAACCGTCATTCCTTTTTCAAGATCGATGTATGCATAAATAACTCCGCCGGAAAAGCCTGCGCAAATCCAGGGACCCGGATCGCCAAGCACAACAACGGTTCCGCCGGTCATATATTCAAAAGCAAAACCTTTTAGATGAGCGCGTGAAGCAAGGTTTGGCAAATGATCTTGAATCTGCTCTTTTAATCTTGCACCGAAAACTACATTAGCTCCCGATAATCGAATGCAAGCGCGTGAATCAGCAGTTCCTTGAACAAAAAATTTCCCATTCTGAGCGCCGTAGGCAAAACATTTTCCTACAGAGCCGTCAACCAATAATCCATCGTGATTATATCCTTTGAGAATAACAATCTTTCCGCCCGAAGCGCTTTTTGCAACGCCGTCTTGTCCGCCGCCTTGCACGCGGATAATCATACCATCGGTAATAAAAGCTCCAAGTCCGTTCCCGGGAATTGTAGTGCCGCTAAAATCCAATTCCAATTCACCTTCAAAAGGATTTTTGTTCAATTGATATTTAGCTAACGAGCCCGCCGTTGCTGCTCCTAATGCACGGTCTCCGTTTCCGATAAGATCATCTTGATACTTAATAAACTTTGCGCCCGCATCAATTTGCTCGTTTACCTTTTGAGCAATAATTCTCGAAAGAGAAGTCCTCGGACGATGAATGATCACTCTTTCACTTGCGTGATCATTTTGTTTATACTCATAAAGCGAAGGAATAAACATCGAAGAAAGACTTACTTTATCGGCAAATGCAGATTGCTCTAACAACTGCCGCTTACCAACAATGTCCGAGAGTTTTTGATAACCAAGCGAAGCGCCTTTTTCTTTTAAACTAACTTTCATTTGATCAAAAAGATGAACGAGTCTGTTTACCGATTGTTCCGGGTTTCTCGGTTCATATTCTTTTAAACCGGAAGCGAAAGCAAGTTCCTGTGTTGGGAAATGCGCAGTAATTCCGGTATGGCAAGTTCCTGTGTGGCAATCGCGGCAAATTGTACAACCGATAGCAACCATTGCAAGCGTACCAAAGCCAACACGGTTTGCACCAAGCGCCATCAATATTAAAATATCATCAGTTGATTTAGCGCCGCCGTCTGCCCAGAGATCAACCTTGCTGCGCAAGCCTGCTGAAAGCAAAGATTCATGCGCTTCAAAGACGGCAAGCTCTACGGGAAACCCGACATACTTTAACGAATGCACACGCGCTGCACCGGTGCCGCCGTCATAACCGGAAATAGTAATAATATCAGCATTTGCTTTTGCAACTCCGCACGCAATAGGACCAATGTTCGGAATGGCGGGAATTTTTACGCTCACTTTTGCATCTTGATTTACGGTTTTTAATTCTTCAATTAATTGCGCTAAATCTTCAATTGAATAAATATCGTGATTGTTCGACGGCGAAATTAAATCGATTCCTTTTGTTGCGTGGCGCGCTTCTGCAATTTGTGCAGTAACTTTGAATCCGGGTAAGAGTCCGCCTTCTCCCGGTTTTGCTCCCTGCCCAACTTTTATTTCAAGATATTTTGAAGAATTTAAAAGTAACGCATTCACACCAAAACGAGCGGATGCAATTTGTTGCCCTCGATGGTGATAATATTTTCCCATCAAATCAAGCAGTTCGCCTCCTTCGCCGTTCATACATAAAATATTTGAACGAAAAGCTCCTTCGGCATAAGCGCGATAAGAGACCTCACCTTGCGAGCCGAATGACATTGCCGAGATATAAAACGGCGCATCGAAAGGTCCGGTTTTGATATCGCAAACTTCAACCGGAGGATTTCCTTTTTTCATCGAAATAATATGTCGCAGAGAGACCGGCTGCTTGTCAGTTAGTTTTTTGTACCGTTCTTCAAAATCTTTATATTCGTTTTTATTTTGAGAAACATCGCCGAGAGATTTCCAAAGTTTTACATACAGACGATTGTCTGCCGGAAGTTTAGAATCCTTTGAAACTAATGCCGCTCTTCTTTTTTCATATTGATTTTCTAATTGATTAAAGCCGAGGGCAGTATCGTAACTTAACACGGAAGTAATTCCAATTTGACTTGTAATTTCTTCAGCCAAACCGATTGAGGCAAAGATCGGTCCGTAACCGCTGATCTCGTGAATTCCCATCGTTGAAATAACTTTTTCAATTCCGTTAACAAGACTTACCAACGTATTCTTAAATTGATTTTCTTCGGCAGCGTTATTCGCTAATTGGTTCCATATCATATACGGAGAGATTGCATCTGCGCCAAGTCCAATAGCTACGCAGCAATCGTGAACATTTCTTAATTGTCCGCTATGTAGAACCAAGCTGGTTTTTCTTCTTAAAGAAATACTGTTTTTATCTTTTAACTTTCTTAATTCTTCATTCAATTTTCCTAAAGCTAAAAACGGATCAATTGCATTTTCTTTTTTAAATGAATTTACATCGGATAATATTATTATGGTCGATTCAAGATTTTGTACTTTCGAAATTACCGAAGAAACAAATTCATCCAGTCGATCTTTCATCGTTCCGGCTGACGTATGTAGTTCTTCAAGGATAACCATCGGACCGTTTTGTGTAAACAAATCTTCAAGCCGTGTTCCAAGAGAAGGATCAATCTTTCCATCTAACAAAACCGGATGATCTAATTGAATTTGAGGTAAAGAATTTTTTTCACCGAGATTAGGACGCGCACCGAGAAAAACACGCAATGAAAAATGGGACTGTTCCCTTTCTCTATCTATTGCCGGATTAGTAACGACGGCAACAGTTTCTTTTAGAAATTCCGGAATGTTCACAATATCATCGCGAAGAATTGCAAGCGGTCCGTCATATCCGGTTGAAGCAACCGGGTCTTTCCCCTGCTTCGACATTGATTCAAGATTGTCCATATCTTCGCGGAACCAACCAAGACTTTTTAAATTTGCAATTGAAGGTTCGGGTAAATTCCATGATACTAAAATGTTCGAATCAATTTTATGCGGTTTTAAAACTTTATGTATTTTCGTTCTGCGATAATTAAATTCCTTTAAAACTTGTTTCTGTAATTGTGGATAATCAAACACTTCCGTTCCCCCCTTTAATATCAAGGAGTTTGAAGCGTCGAGTTGAGTGATTGGACGGCGAAGGAGAAATCCTCTCTTTTCACCGGGCGCAAGCGGAACGGGATCGGTGTGCATTTCTTCAAGTTCAATTACACCTTTTTCTGATGAAGCAAAATATTCTTTATCTGTTTCGCCGAACCAAAGCGGACGCAGACCAAGTGCATCAACCGAGAAAACAATTTCATCTCCCTGCCGTGCAATAATTGCCGCAGGACCTTGCGCGATCATTCCCATCATCCGGCGATTAAAGATGTACATATTTTGCAATTCTTCAGGAAAACTTTTTATCTCAGACCAAATCGGCGGGAACACTAATTCCATAGCTTCCATTAACGAAAGGTTATGATAAAACATTAAGCCTTCAATTAAGCGATCAACATCCTGGCTATCAGAACCGCGGCAGACTACGGGAAGCCCCATCATTTCAGCTTCGCGGCGCAAACGGAGTATTGTATTTATTTCACCGTTATGTCCCAGTGTAGAAAACATTTGCGCGCGTTCATAGTTGGAATCGGTGTTTGTAGAATACCTTCCATGTGCAAGCGAGATAGCGCTTTTGTATTCGGGGTTTTTCAAATCCGGATAATAATTGATAAGCGCTTTCACATCGCCGCGCACTTTATAAATTACGCTGTTAGGACTGAAGGAAGCAAAGTGCACATGCTGATAATCATTTTCAATTTCCAAATGCGCTTCGTGAATAACTTTATCGGTAATAGTAATTCTTCCGATCGGTACAATTCCCATCGCATAAATTGCCGGTTCAATTCTTTTAGCGCGCTGCCCGAGCACTTCACTTCGAACCGGCAGCGGTGCGCTATAAATTGCTTCAAGACCGTGCTTCTTTAAAATAGAAATTATTAACTCAACTGTTTCTTGAACATTTGGGTGAGCAACCGGACGGATCATAATGTGTGCGACTATGAAGTCAGATAAAAATGGGATACGCGAATTTAAACCGATAGACTCAAGCCGTTCCATCCATATTTGACGCGGGATATCGGTTTGTAAACCGGCGCCGTCTCCTTCAAGATCGATCTCACCTGTGCGGTGCCCCATATTTTCCAGCGCAAGAAGCGTTCGCTTAACGTTACCGTGAGTAGCAACACCGTCTTTTCGAACGCGGGCAATAATTGCACAGTTATCTTTTTCTGTGTCGAATAAATTTGTTCCGTAAAGTGTTTGCATTTTCATAATTCATCTTCCTTCTTTTCCAGGAGGAATTAATAATACATCGAGATATTTGATTTAGTAGTTTTTTATTTCATCTGTTCGTGATCTTGTTCTTCGTCATAATCTTAATCATAATCCTAATCTTCATCAACTCAAAAAGTAAAAATGATTAAGAATAAGATTATGATTAAAAATTAGATTTAACAGTCAACCGTTTCTTGATGTTTTTCAGCCGGGAATAATTTGTACAACCTGAAGTTTAGGCTGTCATTCAAAGCCTGAAAGCTTGCTTCAATTATATTTTCGGAAACTCCAACGGTTGACCAACTCTCATCTCCATCGCGCGAAGTTATCATTACTCTTACTTTCGCTGCGGTTCCGTGTTTTTCATTTAACACACGGACTTTATAATCAATTAATTTTATCATTTTGATTTCCGGATAAAATCTTATTAACGCTTTACGCAAAGCATTATCAAGCGCATTCACCGGTCCGTTTCCATCTGCGGCAGTGTGTTCTATTTCGCCGTTCACTTCAACCTTCAACACTGCCTCGGTTCTATCTTTTCCCGTATGATCGTTGGTAACAACAACTTTTGAGTTAAGTACTTTATAGAAAGGGGAAAACTCATTTAATTCATTTCTTAAAAGAAGTTCAAATGAAGCTTCGGCACCATCGTATTGATAACCGTCGTACTCCAAATTCTTAATATTGCTTACAACTTTTTTGCTGATCTCTTTTTCGTTAAACAGATCGATGCCGAATTCTTTAGCTTTATATTTTACATTACTTTGTCCTGAAAGATCGGAAACCAATACACGTTGTTTATTCCCAACCGTTTGCGGATCAATGTGTTCATACATTCTGCTGTCTTTAATCACCGCGCTAACATGCACTCCGCCTTTGTGTGCGAAAGCGGATTTACCGACAAAAGCCGCACGCATGTTCGGATTAAGATTCATCACTTCATAAACAAAATTTGAAAGTGAAGTGAGATGATTCAAATTGATTTCTTGTTTCGTTTTGCATTTCAATTTTAAAAGAAGATTTGGAATTATGCTCGATAAATTTGCATTGCCGCATCGTTCGCCAACACCGTTGATCGTCCCTTGCACATGCACAGCGCCCGCTTCAACGGCAGCAAGAGTATTTGCAACGGCAAGTTCTCCATCGTTATGCGTATGAATCCCGAACGGTGTAGTAACAACTTTTTTAAGTTCTTTTATTATTGAAGAAATTTCATGCGGTAGAGTTCCACCGTTTGTATCGCATAGAACCAAAACGGAAGCGCCACCTTTTTCCGCAGCCAACAACATTTTTAATGCAAACTCAGCATCATCTTTATAGCCATCAAAAAAATGTTCAGCATCATAGACAACGTTTCTTCCGGCATTTTTCAAAAATTCAACCGAACGGAAAATGAGTTCTTCATTTTCTTCATCGCTTAAACCTAAACCGACTTTAGAATGCAGCTTCCACGATTTACCGAAAATAGAAACGGCTTCAGTTTCCGATTTAAGCAGTGCATTTAAGTTTGCGTCTCCTTCAAGATTTTTTAATGAACGCGCTGTTGAACCAAATGCACAAACAACCGCATTTTTTAAATGAAGAGATTTTACTTTTGCAAAAAATTCTTCATCGCGCGGATTGCTGCCGGGCCAGCCGCCTTCAATAAAATCAATACCGAACTCATCCAAACGTTGTGCAATTACAAGTTTATCTTGTATGGAAAGATTAACGCCTTCGCCTTGTGTACCGTCGCGTAATGTTGTGTCGAATAATTCAATTACATGTTTCATTTACATTCCTCATTTTAAGCGATCATGTCCGTTTGCCGCGCGTATTCAAAAAGATTTCCGGCTTCAAGAATCGGAAGAATATCACCTAACGGTTTCAATTTATATTCTTCATTCATCGTCAGATTTTCTAGAACATTTTTTTCAAGATCGATTTTAATTTCATCACCGGTTTTTATTTTATCATTTAATTTTTCAACTGATTCATACGGAATAACAAATCCGCCGTCAACGGCATTTCTAAAAAAGATGCGCGCATAGGACTCGGCGACAACAACTTTTGTTCCGGCTTTCTGTAACGCAAACGGAGCGTGCTCGCGCGAAGAACCACAGCCGAAATTTGCACCACCGATGATGATCGAGAATTCAGTTTCAAACTTATCTGCCGCGATATATTTTATGCCTCCGTTTGGCAAACCGGATTTCTCCATCGGCACTGAAGACAACGCATACTTACCGTACATTTTAGATTCTTCCGGATCAGATAAACTATAAACCAAATGTTCCGCAGGAATAATTTGGTCGGTATCAATATTATTTCCTAAAACGAAAGCCTTTCCATTTACTATTTTTTCCATTCGCTTTTCCTTTTTCAATTTCCGTTTTTCAATTATAAAAATTCTCTGGGGTCTGTGATAACGCCTTTAATTGCAGATGCTGCAACCGTTAACGGCGAAGCTAAATAAACTTCAGATTTTCTGCTTCCCATTCTTCCCGGGAAATTTCTGTTCGTAGTTGATATTACAACTTCGTTATCCTGCGCTCTGCCAATGGTATCCATCGGACCGCCAAGACAAGCGGCGCAGCTTGATTCTGCAATAATGCATCCCGCTTTTTCAAAAATATCTTTTAAAGAAATTCCGCTTATAGTTTCTTCATCCAACGCTCTCTGCACTTCCGTTGAAGCAGGAACAATGAACGTGGATGTCTTAACTTGATTTCCAAAAAGAATTTTTGCAGCAGCTTGAAAATCTGAAAGTTTTCCTCCGGTGCATGAACCGATATAACATTTTGTAAGTTTTGTTCCCGCTACACTGCGAACCGTAGAAACATTATCGGGACTATGTGGTTTTGCCACGACAGGTTCTAACTCCGGTGTTTTGTATTTTCTAATTGAATGATATTTCGCATCCGCATCGCTGTGAAATATTTCATATTCTTTATCAGTTCGTTCTTTTACATAAGCTTCGGTTATCACATCGGCGGCAATGATTCCATTCATTCCACCCGCTTCAATAGCCATGTTTGTCAAGGTCATTCTTTCGGTCATCGGTAAAGAAAAAACGCCTTCACCGTCAAACTCCAATGCGCGGTATGTTGCGCCATCGGTAGTAATATCGCCGAGGATGCGAAGGATTAAATCTTTCGCCATCAAATATGGAGGAAGCTCGCCTTCAAAAATAAATTTCATTGATTCGGGAACTTTCTCCCAAATTTTTCCGGTGCCGAGAATAAACGCGGCATCGGTATTTCCTACTCCAGTAGAAAACATTCCGAACGCACCTGAAGTACACGTGTGTGAATCCGTTCCGAATAAAACTGTTCCCGGAAGATTATATCCTTCTTCGGCTAATGCAAGATGGCATACACCTTTGTATCTATCGGTGCCGACATCGTAATAGTTTTCAATTCCATATTCATTTGCAAATTCACGAAGCAGCGAAACGTTCCTGTTTGCTTGCGGATTTTTAGTAAAAATATAATGGTCTGGAAAAATTACTAATTTATTTTTATCCCAAATTTTTGCGGCTTCGCCGAATTCTCTTTTCCATATTTCAATTGTCGGCGGACCGCAGACATCGTGCGTCATTAGTACGTCAACATTCAGCCAAATATTTTGTCCCGGTTCCACAAAAGTTTTTCCGGCTGATTTAGCTAATATTTTTTCCGTTATTGTCATCTTCATTAAAATTTTCCTTACACGGCTTGTGATATTTCAGATAAATAAGTAGTAGAAAGTTCTTCTTTCGATTTAAAATATTGTTCTTGATGATTTAACGCCTGGAGAAATCCTTTTGCGCTTGCTTCAATAATATCAGTTGAAATTCCTCTTCCTGTAAAAGTAACATCATCCTTTTTTATTTTAACGATAACTTCGCCGAGTGCTTGTCTTCCAGATGTAACGGAACGAACGAAATAAGATTCTAGCGATACTTTTGTATTCAATGCGCGTTCAATAGCATTAAATGTGGCGTCAACCACTCCATCGCCGGTTGCAGATTCTTGCACCGTTTCATTTTCTTTCTTAATGCGAACCGTTGCCGTCGGGATTGAGTTTGTTCCCGAATGGATTTGCAAATAATCAAGTTCATAAAATGATGATGCAAATTTGATTGAACTTTCTTCCATCAAAATGCGCAAGTCATCATCATAAATTTCTTTCTTTTTATCGGCTAACAATAAAAATTTCTCGTAAATTTCTTGCAGTTCTTTAACTTGAAGATGGTAACCAAGTTCGGTTAAACGAGATTTTAATCCGTGCTTGCCGGAATGACGCCCGAGAACAATTTTTGTTTTGGGAACGCCGACGGTTTCAGGTTTCATTATTTCGTAAGTTTGTCTGTTCTTTAACATTCCATCTTGATGAATACCTGACTCATGCGCAAACGCGTTATCGCCAACAATCGCTTTGTTCGGCTGAACAACTATTCCGCTAAATGATGAGACCATTCTGCTGGAGTTAAAGATTTCTTCGGTTTTAATTTTTGTGAAAAATTTAACTAAGTCTTTCCTAACTTTTAAAGCCATCACAACTTCTTCAAGCGAAGCGTTGCCTGCGCGCTCACCAATACCGTTGATGGTACATTCAATCTGCCGTGCGCCGTTCTCGATTCCCGCTAAAGAATTTGCAACTGCTAAACCTAAATCGTTATGGCAGTGCACGCTGATAATCGCTTTATCAATATTTTTCACGCGTCTCTTCAACTCTGCAATCTTTGCACCGAATTCCGAAGGGAAAGTGTAACCGGTTGTATCGGGAATGTTCACAGTCGTTGCACCCGCTTCAATAGCGGCTTCAACAATATCAACTAAATAACCGATATCAGTTCTTCCCGCATCTTCAGCAGAATATTCAACATCTTTCACAAAAGATTTTGCATAGGCAACGGAATCATAAGTCATTTTTAAAATGGTTTTTCTTTTTTCTTCCAAAGTTTTCCCATACCGGTCATCGCTAAATTTTCCAAGAATATGAATATCCGAAGTACTGGTAAAGGTATGGATCCTCGGTTTCTTTCCGTGTTTCAGAGCATCGTAAGCAGATTTAATATCCTTTTCTATTGCACGCGAAAGTCCGGCGACAACTACATTCACTTCATTTGCAATTAGTTGAACAGCCTCAAACTGCGCGGGAGAAGAAACCGGGAACCCTGCTTCGATAATATCAACATTTAGTTTTTCAAGCTGTCTTGCAATTTCAACTTTCTCCGTGATGCTCAGCGAAGCGCCGGGAGATTGTTCACCGTCTCGTAATGTTGTATCGAAAATAAAAATTCTATTTTTATCCATCGTCTTCCTTTCAAAGTTAATTTTTCTATTATACTGCCACAGCGGAATTTTTTTCTTCAAAGATTTCTTCAAGCGATTTTAACACTTCATCGCGCATTATCGTTGTAGAAATAAGAGTCATTCCATCCGAATAAATATCTGCGGTTCTAAAATTCTTTCCCAGCGTTTTTTCAATTGCTTTCTCGATAGCTAAACCAATCTCCGGAAGATTAAATGAGTAGCTGAACATCAATCCGATTGAAGCGATTGATGCAAGCGGATTAGCTTTATTTTGTCCGGCAATATCCGGCGCGCTTCCGTGAACCGGTTCATACAACGCATATTTTTCACCAAGACTTGCGGATGGAAGCATTCCCAAACTACCGGTTATCATTGCGGCGACATCACTTAAAATATCACCAAATAAATTTTGCGTGAGAATAACATCAAACTGCTTTGGATTACGCACCAACTGCATTGCCGCGTTGTCAACGTACATATCATTTAATTTTATATCGGAAAATTCTTCTTTATGAATTTGATGAACAACTTTGCGCCAGAACTGTGAACTTTCCAACACGTTTGCTTTATCAACCGAAGTAACCATTCCTCTTCGCTGGCGCGCAACCTCAAAAGCCTTTCGTGCAATTCTTTCGACTTCTTCAGTAGTATAGACTAACGTATTCCATCCTTTATTTTCATCATAACCGCGGGGTTCACCAAAGTAAATTCCGCCGGTTAATTCTCTGAAAATTACCAGGTCGGTTCCCGAAAGAACTTCAGGACGCAATGATGAAGCGTCAAGTAAAGCGTTATAAACTTTTGCAGGACGAATATTAGAAAACAATCCGAGCGATTTTCTAAGCTTCAACAAAGCCGCTTCCGGTTTTAAATGATGCGGTAAAGTTTCCCATTTAATTCCACCAACCGCGCCAAGAAAAACTGCATCAGAATCATAACAAGCACTGAGTGTTGCATCGGTCAGCGGAGTTTCATTTGCATCATAAGAACAGCCGCCCATCAAATGATAGCTGTACGAAAGATCAAGTCCTATTTTCTCAGCGACAAATTGTAGTACTTTAACTGCGGCATCCGTTACCTCCGGTCCGATTCCATCACCGGGTAAAAGAGCAATTTTATATTTCATTTTAATTCCTATTCATAATCGTAGAGACTTGCCATGGCAAGTCTCTACTAATTAATTACGCGTCAACTTCTTCTTTTTTATTTTGATTGAACAGCCAGCTCATCATTCCACGTAATTTAGCGCCGACGGTTTCAATTGAATGTTCGCGATTGCTTTTTCTCAACTTTTCAAATTCAGGTCCGCCGCTTTTGTATTCGGCTAACCATTCGTTTGCAAATTTACCGGACTGAATTTCGGCAAGAATTTTTTTCATTTCATTTTTAGATTCTTGTGTAATAATTCTTGGACCGCGCGTCATGCCGCCATATTCGGCAGTATCGCTAACGGAGTAATTCATTCTTGACAATCCTCCTTCATAATAGAGATCAACGATAAGTTTCATTTCGTGCATACATTCGAAATAAGCAAGTTCAGGCGGATAACCGGCTTCGGTCAATGTTTCAAATCCGGCTTTAATCAATTCAGCCGAACCGCCGCAAAGTACAGCCTGCTCACCGAACAAATCTGTTTCAGTTTCATTTTTGAAATTTGTTTCAATAACACCGGCTCTTGTTCCGCCAATCCCTTTTGCCCATGCAAGCGCTAAATCTTTTGTTTTGCCGGAAGGATCTTGATAAACTGCAATAAGACACGGCACTCCGGAGCCTTCTGTAAATGTTCTGCGCACTAAGTGCCCCGGACCTTTTGGAGCGATCATCATTACGTTCACATCTGCTGGAGGAACAATTTGTTTGTAATGAATGTTAAATCCATGTCCGAATGCCAAAGTTTTACCGGCAGTAACATGTTGAACGATGTCGTTATCATAAATATCTTTTTGATTTTGATCCGGTAAAAGAAGCATAATAACTTCAGCCCATGCAGACGCATCGGAAACGGTTTTTACTTGCAAACCAAGAGCTTCGGCTTTTTCCCAGCGTGGACTACTTTGACGGAGACCAACGCAGACATTCATTCCGCTGTCTTTCAAATTTAGTGAATGAGCATGTCCCTGGCTTCCGAAGCCAAGCACAGCAATTTTTTTATCTTTTAAAAAATCAAGCGATGCATCGCTATCATAATAAACTTTCATTATACTTTTTCCTTTTCTTTTGTTGTAGAAATTTTGGGTTGAATTTTTGCTTGTTCTCCGCGCTTTAGTGCAACTGTGCCTGAGCGCGCAATTTCTTTTATTCCGTATTGGGCAAGAACATTCAGTGCGGCATCAATTTTATCAGGCGGACCTGTAATCTCAAGCGTTAATGTTTTGTTATTGATATCAACGATGTTCCCGCGAAAAATATCGCAGATGTTTGTCAACTCGGGTCTGGTTCCTTTTTGATAGAAGACCGTAATAAGAGCAAGTTCTCGCTCAATCCGTGGTTGACCGGTTAAATCGACGACTTTAATCGTATCAATTAAACGGTTTAACTGTTTAACAACTTGCTCAATTATTTGATCATCACCCGAGGTTACTAATGTCATCCGGGAAATTTCAGGGTCTTCGGTTTCTCCTATAGAAATACTATGAACGTTGAAACCTCTACCGCTAAACATTGTTGCTACACGGTTAAAAGCTCCAAAGCGGTTTTCGACTAAAACAGAAATTGTGTGTTTCATTTGTTATACCATTGTTTTGGGGTTTAATCTTTTTGTCATCATTTCACCGATTGAAGCTCCTGCGGGAACCATCGGGAAAACCATATCTTCTTTTACGACTTTAAATTCTATGAATACAGGACGATCGTTTATTGCGAACGCTTCATCAAGCAATGATTCAACTTCCTTTGGATTATCCGTTGAAAAAGCTGCAAGCCCGAAAGCTTCTGCAACTTTTCTGAAGTCGGGATTACTTTTTGATAGATCTGTAAAACTATATTTTTCAGCATGGAAAAGTTCCTGCCACTGGCGAACCATTCCTAAGAAACTATTATTGATCACCATAAATTTGATCGGCAGTTTATGCGCAACGGCAGTGATCAGTTCCTGAATATTCATTTGAAATCCGCCGTCTCCACTGATTGAAATTATTGGTCGGTCTTTAACTCCAAATGCTGCGCCGATAGAAGCCGGTACGGAAAAGCCCATCGTTCCTAATCCACCGCTGGTTAAGTGAGAGCGCGGATGAACAAATTTATAATGCTGCGCTATCCACATCTGATGTTGACCAACGTCGGAAACGATAACCGCTTCACCTTTCGTCTTTTCAGAAATTTTTTCAATCACAAACTGTGTTCTCAACTTTCCGTCATTCGCATCTAGTTCAAACGGACATTCCTTTTTCCATTTTTCAATTTGCTTCCACCAATCAGAAATATCAGGATGCTCATCCATTTCAGAAGCCAACTCTGCGAGAACATGCTTAACATCACCAACGATAGGCAAATCAACAAGGATGTTTTTATCAATTGCTGTTGGATCAACATCAACATGAATTTTATAAGACTTTAATGAGAAGGTTTCCACTTTCCCTGTAACACGATCATCAAATCTTGCTCCTAATGCGATGAGTAAGTCGCAGCTATTAACCGCTTGATTTGCCCAATATGTTCCGTGCATTCCGAGCATACCGAGTGAAAGATCATCGGTTCCGGGGAACGCTCCCAAACCTTGAAGAGTCATGGTAACAGGTAAATTATTTTCTTTTGCAAGAAGATAAAGTTCACGGGTGCCGCCGGACATAATAACACCACCGCCAACATAGAGCAAAGGTCTCTTGGCTTTCTTCAACATCTCAGCAGCTTTTTTAATTTGATTTTGATGCCCGAGGAATGTCGGTTTATATCCACGTATCTCAACTTTTTCAGGATATTCAAATTCACAAACCGAATTGATGACATCTTTCGGAAGATCAACAAGTACAGGTCCCGGTCTTCCGGTTGAAGCGATAAAAAATGCTTTGCGAATTGTCTCTGCTAATTCCTTTACATCACGGACAAGAAAATTATGTTTGGTAATCGGTCTTGTTATTCCCATAATATCAGCTTCCTGGAAAGCATCGTTACCTATAAGTTTTGTCGGTACTTGTCCGGTGAAAACGATAATAGGAATTGAATCCATATAAGCGTCTGCAATTCCGGTAACTGTATTTGTTGCACCGGGTCCAGAAGTAACAAGCACTACTCCAACTTTGCCGGTAGCTTTTGCATAACCTTCGGCAGCGTGAGTTGCCCCTTGCTCATGGCGTGTTAGAATGTGCTCAAGAAAATCAACATCGTAAAGTTTTTCATAGAGCTTCAGAACAGCTCCACCGGGATATCCAAAAATATACTCAACCTTTTCTTTGCGCAAACATTCAAAAAAGATGTCGGCTCCGCTCATCTTTTGTTTATTTTCTTTCATAAGGTATCCTTTCTCAGTTCTATATTATATTTATTTTAAAATCGCACCGGTGTTGGCAGAAGTAACCATTCTTGCATATCTGCTTAAATAACCTTTTTTAATTTTGGGTTCGAATGCCGGTAGCTTCGCTAACCGTTTTTGAATTTCTTCTTCCGATAAATCTACGCTTAATATTCTGTTGTGAATGTCAATGGTAATCAAATCTCCTTCAACTAAAGCTGCAATTGGACCGCGTTCGGCAGCTTCGGGAGAAACATGCCCGATGCAAGCTCCGCGTGTACCGCCGGAAAATCTTCCGTCGGTTATCAACGCAACTTTATCGCCTAAACCCATTCCCATAATTGCTGAAGTTGGCGAAAGCATTTCCGGCATTCCCGGTCCACCTTTTGGACCTTCATAGCGAATTACTACAACATCACCAGCTTGTACTTTTCCGGCTAAAATATTTTCCATTGCTTCGTCTTGCGAATTATAAATTCTTGCGGGACCTGTATGCTTCATCATTTTAGGATCGACAGCGCCGGTTTTTACAATTGAACCAAGCGGCGCTAAATTTCCAAAAAGAATTGCAAGACCGCCGGTTTTTGAATAGGGATTTTCAACAGAACGAATAACAGTGGAATTTTTTATTTCCGCATGAGCGATGTTTTCACCAAGTGTTTTTCCAGTAACAGTAAGTCTTGATAAATCAAGAATTCCTTCAACTTTAGAAATTTCATTTAAGATAGCTGAAATTCCACCGGCTGCATCAACATCTTCCATGTGTACTTCTTTTGTTGCAGGACTAACTTTGCAGATATAGGGGACTTTTTGCGAAAGCGTATTCAGTTCAGCAAGATCAAAATCTATTTCCGCTTCGTTTGCAATTGCCAGCGTATGAAGAACGGTGTTTGTACTTCCACCCATTGCCATATCGAGAACAAAGGCATTCATTATTGATTCTTTTGTAATAATATCTTTCGGCTTAATATCTTTTTCAACCAAAGTAAGAATTTGCTTTGCCGCTTTTTTTGCTAATTCATGTCTGAGAGGATCAAGCGCGAGAATAGAACCGTTACCGGGAAGAGCCATTCCGAGCGCTTCCATCAAGCAGTTCATGGAATTGGCGGTAAACATCCCGGAACAAGAACCGCAAGATGGACATCCGTAATTTTCTAATTCGGTTAATTGTTCGTCATTTATTTTTCCCGATTGATATTCGCCAACACCTTCAAATACGGAAATGAGATCTACTTTTTTACCGGAAGGAGTTTTACCAGCTTTCATCGGTCCACCGGAAATAAATATTGTTGGAATGTTTACCCGAACAGCCGCCATTAACATTCCCGGAACGATCTTGTCGCAATTCGGTATGCAAACCATTCCATCTAAACGATGAGCTTCAACAACGGTTTCAACGCAGTCTGCAATTAATTCTCTGCTTGCCAGCGAGTAACGCATACCGATATGTCCCATAGCAATTCCATCATCAACACCAATAGTGTTAAACTCAAACGGAACGCCGCCTGCTTCACGGATAGCTTCTTTAACAATTCTTCCAAATTCTTGAAGATGAACATGCCCGGGAATTAAATCGATATACGAATTACAAACACCGATAAAAGGTTTTTTAAAATCTTCATCGCTCTTAATCACTCCGGTAGCTTTCAGCAAACTTCGGTGCGGAGCTTTGTCAAAACCTTTTTTTATTAAATCAGATCTCAAGATGACCTCAAGTTTATTCAAATTGATAAACAAGAAAAACCTTTCGGCTTTCGTCAATCCCGAAATCTTAAGTATGTGTGTGTGTTAGTCTTATTTTTTGATTTGGGATTGACTTATTATTAGCCTAGAATAATAATGCTTAGAAGGCTGATAATAACAGAAATCCCAATAATGACAGAAAAAATCGCAGGGGTTATTATTGGATGAATCACAACAACGGAATTGCCGGGGGTGATGGCAAAACCACTAAAATTGTTATTTGTACTATGTTGTGATTGATTTTTCATTTTTTTATTTATGCAAAGATAACAGAAGGAAGTTCACTTGTCAAGTTTTTGAACTATTTTTTTTATCTTTTCTGGGATTAAATGAATATGAGTGCATATATACCCACAAAATATTTTGCAAGGAATAGAGCAAAATTCTAAGCCATCTTTATTACAGTCGTTTACTTTCTACTTTTACATCTGTATGTACTCACTTCTAATTCTCTTGTGGATTTGTCCAATCAATTAAAAAGTTTTAATTTGTACACAAATTTAATGAGGAGTAAAAAATGAAATCAAAATTTTCTTTAATTCTATTTTTAGCATTGCAGTTAGCAATTCTCAATTCACAATTTTCAGTTGTACACGGACAAATCTATAAGCTGGATTCCCCTTTTGCACACACCTACTCAATCGTTGCTTATGATGAACAAACTGGAGATATGGGTGTTGCGGTTCAATCGCACTGGTTTTCAGTTGGAACAATGGTTACCTGGGGAGAAGCCGGAGTTGGTGTTGTTGCAACACAATCATTTGTTAATCCTGCCTTTGGACCCGGCGGATTAGATTTGTTAAGAAAAGGAAAAACTCCGCAAGAAACGGTTGATGAATTACTAAAAAGTGATGAAGGACGAGAATTCCGCCAACTTGCCGTGTTAGATTCAAAAGGAAATGCCGCATCTTTCACCGGTAAAGATTGTATTCAACCAGCCGGAAATATTGTAGGAAATTATTTTTCTGTTCAGGCAAATTTAATGTCGAATGATAAAATTTGGCCCGCAATGGCTGAAGCTTTTCAAAAATCAAAAGGACCTCTTGCTGAAAGAATGCTCACAGCACTTGAAGCGGCGGAGAAAGCCGGTGGAGATGTACGCGGTAAACAATCCGCAGCTCTGCTTGTTGTTCGTGCAAAATCGACCGGGAAAGTTTGGGAAGACCGCTTAGTCGATCTTCGCGTTGAAGATAGCCCCGCACCGCTTCCCGAATTGAGAAGACTTCTAAAAGTTCATCGTGCTTATGATCATATGAACAACGGTGATCTTGCTGTTGAAAAAAATGATATGGATTCAGCTATGAAAGAATATTCTTCAGCAATGAAAATGTTTCCGGATAATCTTGAAATGAAATTTTGGACTGCGGTTGCACTGGCAAATAAAGGAATGATGAAAGAAGCCGTTCCAATGTTCAAAGAAATTTTTAAGAAAGATAAAAATTGGAAAGATTTAACTCCGCGGCTTATTCCAAATGGTTTATTAAAAGTTACTCATGAACAGTTGAGCAAAATTTTAGAAAATTAGAAAGGTGTTTATAGCTTCTACCGTAACCGGAAGATGTGAAACAAAAAAATTAATTCCACTAATTACTTACATGTCTAAGTCAATTTATGTTGCTCGTCTTTTGAGACTAAAATGATACTCCTATTTGATACTTAGTTTAATTGCCATCAACGATTTAGCATACTCAACATCTTTTTTATACTTAAAAGTAATTGTAAGTCCGCGTATTTTATTATATCGTTTCCCGTTTTTAAACTGTTCTTTTAATTCGTTAGAAATAGAACTATTGATTATTGCCTGTTCTGCTTTATCAGTAAAATAGAAAGTCATTCTGAAAGAATCTTTGATAACTGAAAGCTAGAATATCGTTTTTGATTTTTTTGTAACTTTTAATAACCAACTTTTCCCATCATTGTAATATCTCCATTCTTCTGAAAAGTCCGAATGATTCTTATGAATGTAATCGAAGATAGAAATCCACAATATTTTCGATTTTCCAATATGTGAAAAAATGATTTCCTCCGTCGGGAATTCATTTTTATCTTTTAAGGTGGGCTGGTCCATCTGCTTTCCTCTTCATACAAATTAACACCTACATGCACATTTACAAGTCATCAAGGTTTAGGCGCGTTTCTCTTCAAATAATCAAGAACAGTTTCGAGTTGTTTATCGGTCAAATGTTTAGATGAGGATTTTAAAAGTTTCCCAAAAGCTTCTATTTCTTCCGGGCTTCCGGGATAACCAATATTTGAATTCCCGGGCATCACATTGGAGTTTGCAAGTTTCTCTCCTTTGGTATTGATCCAAACATAAAAAGGCAGTCCAGATTTCTCCCCTCCAAGTTTTTCCATAATCTCTTTTCCACCGGGATTCTCTAAAGCAGCAATTTTGTCTCCCCGCTCTAAAACATCAAGGTGAGTGATGACAAAGTTTTCTTCAAAAATCTTTTTAAGTTCTTCGCTCTGTATTGCTTTTTCCAACTTTCTACACCAGCTGCACCAGGAAGCATGGAAGATTAGAAAAACATTTTTTTGGGATGATTTAGCTTCTTTATAAGCTGCTGTCAGAATTTTATCTGCGTGCAGCAGCTTTGCTTCCTGAGCTGATGCCAAACTTAACGAGAAGAAAAAAAGTGCTGAAGCTACAATAACTTTGCGGAACATTATCGAATCTCCTTAATGAAAATGATTGAATAAATGCGTTTCGATTATACAAAATCCTTTGTAAAAGAGCAAACAATATGAAGTTTATTTGGCGTGTCTGCGAATACGGAAAACAACACAATAAATTGTTATTTTCTCAACGATATTCTTTTCCCTACTTTCATATTTTTATCTTTATCCTATAAAATAAAAAACCCCGTATGTAACGGGGCTTTTACTATTACTTAATTTTTTACTTTATTTATTCAACTTCTTAATTTCAATTTTTGAGTTTGAAGTTGTTAACTTTATCAGTTTTCCACCGCCGTTTAAAGTAAACTTTGCTCTAATTTCTTTGTTGTCTTCATCGGTAACATAACTATCAGTTTTATATTCAGAAGTAATAATCCAAGGACCTTTAAGATTATCTGCTTTGATTACCGCTTCAATTGTTGCTTTGACATTTTCCGGGATCAAAAAAGTTATTGTTCCTCCGGAAGAAGATAATTTACTCTCGTCACTTCCATCGGGAGTCAATTCAGCATAAATTCTTCCGCCCGAGGTATTTGCTTTTACTGAACCATAAATATTTTCAAGTTTAATATCTCCGCCGGATGTATTTACAGAAGTATTTCCTCTAGCGCCAGCTAATTTAATATCACCACCGGAAGTATTTAATTTTGCAATTCCTGATACTAAACCAACTTCAATATCTCCTCCGGCAGTTGATGCTTTTATTTCTCCTCCAACATTTCCCACTTTAATATCACCACCGGCTGTATTTACATTTAACGATTTGCTTGAACTCGTCACAACAATATCCCCGCCAGCAGTAGTCATTTTCCCTTCTCCGTTAACTATTCCAACGTGAATGTCACCACCGGCAGTAGTTACTTTCAAATCGCCATTAATATTCCCAGTGTTAATATCTCCTCCGGCTGTAACCAACTCAACTTTCCCGTTGATAGATTCTACTTTTATATCTCCGCCGGCAGTTGTTCCCTTAATATTTCCATAGAATTCACCAAGACACGATAAGTCTCCGCCGCTTGTTTTAATATCAAAGTTAAATTGTCCTGGTGTTTTAATCGAAAAAGAAACATTGTGGTCGTTTCTTAACAAAACAGAAACTGTATTTCCGTCTTGAGTTATTTTCAGGTCATCACGATCCACTGCGTCAAGTCCTGAAACTTCAACCAGAACTTCATCTTTACTCCAAGATTCTACTCGAACATCTCCCGAAACTTTTACGGAAAGATTATCACCTTTTTTCACCTGAAAGTTTTTGGTGAATCTATCTTGAGACATTCCGGTCTGGGTTATACCGACTACTAATATTGCAGTCAAGATCAGGTTAAATAATTTGTTCGTTTTCATTGCTTTACTCCTTATGATTCTAATTTTGTTAAAATTGTTTTTGCCCGAAGTTTTATATAACTGTTTTCATCTTCCCGCATTTTTTCTCTTAGAACATTTATAGTATTCTGGTCTGTAAGTTTTTTAATATCATTCTTTTCACTGAGGCAGTTGATCGCATGAATTCTTAAACCGGAATTTTTATCATTTTGCAAAACAAAGATCATTGCGTCTCTTATCTTGTCATCAAACGGAATGCTACACAATGCGGTCATGGCTTCTTTCCGTACGCCTGGATTATTATCGTACATCATTGCTTTTAAAAGCGCGTCTTTTAGAACGCCTGTAGTGTTTTCTCTTTTCTCAGAAAAGATTGCGCTGACGGTTTTCAATCTTACTCCGGGATTTTCATTATCAAGTAAAGATTTTGCAAGCACTTTTTGAATTTCACTATCGTTTACATTTCCTTTAACTTTTACAGGAACAATTTTATCATATGTAATTTCAACTTCTCCCTTTTCAAAATCTTTGTTAACAAATTGAAGATTGGTAAGCTTCGCATCATTATTAACAAGATTTTGGTCGGATAAAAACTTATTGCCCGCACTATTGAAAAAGAAGAAATATGAAGCTGTAATTAGGATAACAACCGAAGCGAAAGAATAAGCCATCTTTAACTTGCCGGGTGTTGGTAGAGTAAGTAAGTCCCAAATCTTTTGCCAACGGAATTTTTTCCGTTTAAGATTTCTTATTTCGGCAAGCAGTTCCTGCCGCGATTCAAAAAGGGCATCTTCGTCAAGCTCTTCTACCAAATTTGTTTTAACCAGAGTATGAAGTTTTATTAATTCTTCAAGTTCATTTCTACAGGCACTGCATCCAAGCAGATGGCGCTCAAATTCATTCCGTTCTTCTTTCTTCAGCTCGTTATAGCTGTAAAGGATCAACAGTTTTTTATAATTTTCGTGTCCCATACTAATCTCAACATTTTATATTGTTTTTAATTTCAGTCTAAGTTTTTCGGTCGCAATAAAAAGATATTTTTTAATCGTTCCTTCACTGCAATCCATCATTTTGGCAATTTCTTTTATCTTGTAATTGTGCATATGCTTAAGCATAAAAGCCATTTTTTGTTTTGGAGCCAGGCTGTCAACAGCTTTTTGGATACTCCCTTTAGTCTCCGCTTTAATCAATTGATTATCGGGTTCGTGCTCTTCAGATGATCTTAAATCCAATTTGGGAAATTCTTCATCCTCATCGGGAGAAATACTTACCTTATGCTGTTTCCGGTACTGCGCTTGGTGCGTAAGACAAACATTGGTGGTAATTCTATAAAGCCATGTTTTAAATTCGCTCCGGAACTCAAAGCGGTTCAGTCCTTTATAAACTCTTAGAAAAACTTCCTGATAAATATCTTTTGCATCATCTGAAGACTGAACATAATGAGCAACCATCGAAAGAACATTCCTATCATGCCGATAGACGAGAGTTGTGAAGGCCGAATCGTTTCCGTTCCGGGCTTCGATTATCAGATCATTGTCACTTAGTGAAGATAAGTCTTCCAAAACTTTAACTCCGTTTTTATTAGTTAGACTAAAATAAGATTTAAAAGGTTGTAAGGGATGGGGAAAATATTTTTAGTACGCGAGATTGGACATCGAGAATTTGAGACTATGGGACTTTGAGACTGTGAGATTATATAAGATGAATCATTTAGATTTCTGAAACAATTTTTTCATCCAAAATACAATTAAAAAGATTATAAGGACAATAAAATAAAAAGTAGTAAAGGAACTTTTCAAAACCGAAAATACATTGGTTATCTGAGATAATATTACCGGATTATTGGGATAGCTCTTCAACATTGTAATTATCCCGATGTTTTCAAGATAATCAAAGAGACCGGAGAAGAGAGGAAGAAAACAAAAATAGAATAAGCGGCTTTCAAATTTTCCAAGTTTGTTAAGAATATATGCAAGCGCTAGGCAATAACTAACGCCAAATAAAAAAGGATAGATCATATCAACCGGAAGTTGGTTAAACAAATAAGCATCTCTTCCCTTTTCCCCTAAAGCGCTTAAAAGAGCGTTAACATATTCTGCGTTGTAACCCGTCGGCATCATATCCAATAACTTCATTCCGCCAGAAAAACTCATCACTTTCGGAATCGTTATTGTCAACATGATGGCATAGATGATATTTGTTAAAACAAAGAGAAGTAAAATTCTTTTGCCGTTTAGGTTTTTTCTAATTAAGTCTTTCATATGGGTCTGCTTAAGTTTTTTTTATTTTCTTCCTAACAATAGTACTATTTCTATCACTTGTCAATAGCTATTTATTAGCAATAGAAGAGTGCTTATTTTAATACTACACCCCATTCCGCAACAACAAAACCTTTTCTTTTAAATTTTGGGATTATTGGTTTAGATAAATTTATTTCGTTCTTTTGGGAACCTTTAATAACATAAAAAAGTCGAAGTATATTATCTAGTGATGCTGATATTTTTAACTTGATCATTTTATCTATGTCGTTAGGGATGATTACCGTTGCAAACTCTATTGGTTTTAAAGATTTTTGATCGAATACAAATCCTGATTTAACTCCTCCACTGCTTTCACCATGCAATGAGCATTAATGCCTAATTTAAAAACTGAATGGCAAGTATTATGACTAATAAAAAAATTTTATCAACCGGCATCTTTATTCTTAAAAAAAGTTTTTATTGTAACTAAACAATTATATCCGTTAGATGGTTTAATCAGAAATCTTTAGTCAAATATCTTCTCCAATTCCTGATACTTAGTATGAACAAGAACAACTGCCTCTTTAATAATTTTACTTTCATTTTTCTGTGTCACTGCTTCATTTAATTTTTTTACAGATGCTTCTAATTCCAAAGCGGCTCTATCAAAATCACTTTTTTTACTTGATAATTTTCCAGGAAGCCGGGCTTTCTTCAACTCATCCACTTTCGTTTCTAAAACCTTAGCAGAGTTTAGAATTTTTTCATAATTATTTGCCGGCATGTAATAATGATAAACTAAGTAGAGTTCTTGATGGAATTGATCAACTTCTTTTATAACCGGTCTTATTATCCTAACTAATTTTTCATATTGAGAGTGAAGTTTTTCTGCAGACTGAAGCAACCCTAGAGAATCATTTTTAACAGATGCAGTTTTATAATCATCTACACATTTTATAAGTTCAGCAATACCATTATCCCATCTGTCTTTTTTCTCTCTTAATATACCGGGTAAATTTGCCGCAACAATATTTTGAGTCCCCTTCTCAATTTCCGGTAATAGTGACTGAAGCATGCCTACATCTTTTTGGGGCCATGCAGTATGCCACAGTTTATAAATAACCGTATGAAAAGCCGTCAGTTCTTTAACTTCTGAGTTTACTTCGTGTTTTTCATCTTGTGCGACACTCGTTAGTGTCAATAAACTAATACAAAATGCGAGCATTATCTTTTTCATCATTTCTCCCTTTATTGATTTTGATTGTTATTTAATTGATGACTTCTTAATGAAATTCCTTTCTTTCTGAATGAGCTTTTGAGCAAAAAAAAGGAAATTTATTTCAATCAATTTCTATATCTACTAATTCATAACTCCCACCGCAGATATATCCCGTAAGCGTTAAGGTTTTCGAATTTTCAATTCCGCCGGGTAAACTTTTCTCTGTCTGAATAGGCATTTGAGTTCCATGCCTATCTTCAACATAAAAAAGAATTTTTTGCGCATCATCCGTTTTTTGTATTCCCTTTTCACTCAAATATTTAACGACTATCTCTTTCTGCGCATGACTGTAAGGATCATAATCTTTAAATGATCCGAGTCCTTTTGCAGATGAGAAATAAAAAATATAAATGGTTAACACGGTTACACCTACTAATGCAGGTAACACAAATTTTTGAAATTTTGCCATTGAACACCTATTCCTGATTTATTTAATAAACTATTAAAAACTGCTCCATTGAATAATTGTTTTTGATTTTTATACTGTTCGGTTACACTTCAATTGACTTTAAAAACAAAAACGCTATCACAAATATCGCGATCTGTAACCCATATTTCACTTTTTATAAAAGTTAACAAGTCGGTTCGTGATCTTTATTAATTCTACACAGACGATACAAAATAGAACTGCTAAAAGAACTATCATCATATCCTCAAAGTGTAAATAACTGAATCGGAAAAGATTAGTTACCTGAGGGACGTATAAAACAATTCCGAGAAATAAGATTGCTCCTATGGAGATCAAATAGAACGCGGTATTCTTAATGAGTAAAATCTTAAAAATGTTTTCTTTCCATGATCTGTTCGATAAGATTAAACCAAGATTGGCAAGAATTAATGTTGTAAATGCCAGCGCTCTTGCTTCATTATCCCCTTTTCCCATTTCGAATGCCGTAAAATAGACTATTGATACAGACAAGAGAACTGCTAAGCCCTGGAATAAACTAATTATTAAATTTCTTCTCCCGAATAAAGGTTCGTTAACACTTCTCGGAGGTCTGCTCAATAAATCGGGCTCTTCTTTTTCCGTTTCAAAAACCACAGAGCATGCGGGATCAATGATCAATTCAAGAAAAACGATGTGGATCGGGAATAAGATCAGTTCTTTATTAAACATAAGTGGAAGTAAAGATAATCCCGCAATAGGAACGTGGATTGAGATAATATACGTCATAGCTTTTTTCAAATTATCGTAAATCCTTCTTCCCATTTTTACCGCGCCGACAATGGAAGAGAAGTCGTCATCGAGCAATACTAAAGAAGCAGATTCACGTGCAACATCTGTTCCTCTTCCTCCCATCGCTATTCCAATATTTGCAGATTTAAGAGCAGGCGCGTCATTTACTCCATCTCCGGTCATTGCAACAATTTCTCCCGATGCTTTTAAAGCATTTACAATTTTAAGTTTTTGCTCCGGTACTACCCTGCAAAAAATATTAACATCCTTTATCCTCTCGATCATCATAGCATCGCTGAATTGGTTAAGTTCTTGTCCGGTTATGAATTTATCATAATTCTTCAAACCAATTTGTTTTCCAATACTTTTTGCGGTACCTGGATGATCGCCCGTGATCATAATTACTTTTATTCCTGCTTGATAGCATTCCTTAATAGCTTGAGGTACGGTTGGTCTTACGGGATCTTCAAAACCAATAAATCCGATGAAATCAAAATCAAAATCATGTTGATTATCTGGCAATTCTTTTATGTCATAAGTCGCATCGGCTACGCCAAGGACTCTGAGTCCTTCCCCACTCATCTTTTCTACAACTCCTAAAAGTTTTTCTTTCTCCGGAGAGGGTAAGTGGCAGAGATCAATTATTGCTTCCGGCGCTCCCTTTGCCGACATTGTCAGTTGGTGTTTACTTTCCGATTTCCAAACATTAGACATCGCCAGTAACTCTTTGGACAACGGATATTCTTCTACTAATTCCCAATCAGAATGCAGATGTTCGGTTCCGTCTAATTTTAATTCACCCATCTTTTTAAGTGCTTTTTCCATCGGATCGAATGGATCTTTTCTGCCGGCTAAAATTCCATATTCTATCAACCGGTGAAAGTTTTCAGGTATCGGATTACTTCCTATCTGGTTCGAAGCTAAGTATTCATTATTTGCATATATCTTCTCTATCCCCATCTGATTCATGGTTAGGGTTCCGGTCTTATCTACACACAATACAGTTGCAGCTCCAAGGGTTTCAATAACCGGGATACGTCTTGTGAGCACATTTCGTTTTGAAATTCTCCAGGCGCCTAACGCAAGAAAAATAGTTAGCACTACCGGAAATTCTTCCGGCAGAATAGCCATGGCCAATGTTAATCCGGCAAGTAATCCATGTATCCAGTCGTGTCTTATTATACCGAATACAAGGATGACGGTCAAACAAAGAATTGCTCCAATAATAGCAATTCTTTTAACCAAAACTCCCGTTTGCTTTTTTAAGAGAGTATCTTCCACTTCTACATTTTGCAATGCTTTACCGATTTTGCCAATCTCTGTATTTTGGCCGGTTGCAAGCACTCTGCAAATACCCTGACCTTGCACGATCATACTGCCGGAATAAACAAAAGGAAGATCATCACCTCCAGGCGTATTTGTGATGGATAAGTTTTTCTCTTCACCTTCTGCACTGCTTTTTCTAACGGGAACTGATTCTCCCGTCAACAATGATTCATCGGCGCTTAAGTTGATCACTTGAAGAACAACTGCATCGGCAGGGACTCTGTCACCTTCATTTAAAATGATTATGTCGCCCTTTACAACTTCTCTTCCGGCAATTCTTTTTTCTTGACCATCTCTCATAACCAATGCTCGCGGACTTGAAAGATCTTTTAATGCTTCTAAAGCTCTCTCAGTTTTTCTTCCTTGAGCAAAGGTTATCCCCATAATTACAAAGACAAAACCTAAGAGCAATAATGCTTCTTTAATATCCCCCAATAATAAATAGAGCACACCGCAGCCAACAAGTAACAAGAACATCGGTTCCTTTACAACTTCATAGGCAATAGTTAAAAGTCCTCTTTTTTTTGAGGAGGGCAATTCGTTATATCCTTCTTTTTTTAACTTTTCCGTTGCGTCGTTTTGTGTGAGACCGCTGAATTCACTTAGATCAAAATATTTCATCTTTTGCCTTAAATTTCAATAATCCGTTAATCAAATATACCACCTAATATCTCACTAAAACCGCCCCGTTTTTTATAAGACTTTCCATATTTATCATATTGAATTTCCCTTGAATGATGATCGTCGTGGTGGCTGTAATGATCTTTTTTGTGATCGTCATGATCATATTTTTGATAATTTTGGTTCTTGTCATCTAATCGATAATTGCGATTGCTCTCATTATTTTCATTCGCTATTATTCTTTCCAATTCACCTTTATCGAGCCAGATACCCATACATTTTGGACAGACATCAATAGTTACATTTATTTTAATTACTTCATTCATAATAATTTCACAATTTGGACACTTTTTCATAACTACTCCTTTAAGCATTTAAACTTGTTGAGGTTTTTAATAGGAAACATAACTCACTCAGATTTCTTTTATGAAATCGAAAAACCTGACATGAATATCTACTTGATTTTAAAATTTACGAAAGGAAATCTGAAAGATTTTGAGGGGGTTTAAGAATTTGAATTTTGTAGTTTGATTTGTTAATGATTGGCAAAATAAATTTCGTTAGAAAGAAATGACTATTAAAATCTTGGTGTTCAATTATTATAGCGGAATCTTCATCATTGTTCTCTTGACTTTGTAATTCAAGTCCGGGGCATTTTGATTGCGGCTCTACTAACTGTTTGGCATCAGCAGTAAAATGAATAAGTGTTACTATAATTATTTGTAATAAGATGAACTTTTTCATGTGAAAATATAGGATTATTATGTGCGAATAAAAATCATAAAATTTTCCCAAATGATTTGTTTATTGCTTCCATTCTAACTGCAGGTGACGTAGGGGAGAGAAAAAGTTTTCTCATCGTTTCTCTACTTACTTAGTGGTTTATTGTTATTCTTTTAACAATACATGACAATCTAACGATTAAAAATTATAAGTGAATCCAAACACCGGAATATTTGGTATTACTTCTTGAGTAGTAGTTTGTAAGACCGTTGTTTTCTTAAATTTGTTTCTATAGAATTTCCCGGTTGTGGAACCAATTGCATAAGACATAAATGCCGCTGCCACCGCATCAGAGAACCAATGCATACCTCCTCTACCAAGCGAAGAAACTGCAAAGATCATATATCCAACATATCCGTAGCCTGCAATTTTTAACCATGTTTTATCCGGATAAAAATTAGTTAACGCTGAAACAACCGCCATGGTAGATGAAGTATGACCTGAAGGCCAGCCCCAGAATATTCCTCCCCGCAAAAAACCAAACCTGAATGTCTTGCTTAGTTCATCCATGTCTTTATTGTTTCGCCAATCGGGATTTGGTCTGCCCGTTACTGCTTTTAAAAGTGAATTATACTAGAAAGCAATCAAACTGGCTTGAAAAACCGCAAAAGATGCTCCCATTGCTTCATCATCATGCTTAACTTTCCCGTAAGCATAAAGAGATCCTCCAACAGCAAATGGAACATATATTGCCCAATGAATAACCGGACGGGCAGCATTGCTGTATTGCTCGTTTTCGTTGAAAAACTTATGGACTTCATAGTCGGTATTGGTTGTTACCAGCACAAATGTTGAAGCAACGCCTGCTAAATGAAGATAGAGATTATTCCCTTTAAAACTATTAACAATGTTATTTCCAAAACCACTGAAGAGAGTTGAACCAGATGGAGCGGAGTTGGTAGAAGACGATACTACTGAATTTGAAGGGATATCACTTTCAAAATGAAAAGTTTGCTTTGAAAAGCTTAGCGGTGAAGTTGAATGAGTTGTCTTCACTTGTG
>JALNWB010000016.1 GCA_023231105.1 Ignavibacteriaceae bacterium
AAAACAAATTTTGATAGTTGACGATTCTGAAATTATTCAACAACGGTTGAGAGAACAACTCTCAATAATTCCCAACATAGAAGTTTTAAATCCTGTAAGCAGTATATCTGAAGCGATAAATACTTTTAACAAATTTCATCCCGGTATTGTAATACTCGATATTCAATTGGCGGATGGTCTCGGATTTGGAGTGCTGGATGTAATCAAAAAGCAAAATCCGAAAACAATAGTTATCATGTTCACAAATTACGCACAAGCCGAGTTCAGAAAACGGAGTCTTGACGGAGGAGCTGATTTTTTTATTGATAAATCCAACGGTTCAATTTCTATTTATGATTTTATCCGTTGGTTTGCGCATGATCGTTCAACAGAAGGAATTTTTCTTTAATAAATATTTAATTGTTTAGATCAAAGGAGTAATAAAGAATGGGAAAAAATGATAAAGAAGAAACAGGGAGAGAAACTCTATTAGCTCAACTCTTTGGTTTACTTACAGCTGGGATTGGTATAATAGCTCTACTTGGTTGGATATTAGGTATTCCGGTATTAGCAAGTTTTAGTTCCGGTTTTATACCAATGGCGCCAAGCACCGCGTTTTTGTTTATATCCTTTGGTGTTGCTGTTTTTCTGTGCACACGATTTCCTAAAACCAACCGGTTTTACAAAACAGGAATTATTATTTGTTCTGTTGGCACTTTAATTTCACTTCTCTTGTTTTTTCTTTCTTCTTTTGGAATACGTCTTGCAGCTGAACACTTCGGGTTCAAGGTTGAAGGATTAATCGCCGGAACACCATTTGGGAATATTTCACCCTTGACGGCATTTTGTTTTGTTCTTGCCGGTTTATCATTTCTTATTTCACAATCATCATCGAAACAACAGAAGTTAATGTCTGCTGCTTTCTCTTTTGCTTTTTTAGTTATTCTGATCTCAATCATACTTTTATTAAATCATCTTTTTGGAACACCGCTACTTTATGGTACTCAATTTATTCCGCCGGCACTTTCAACTTCACTTGCTTTATTTTTTCTTGGAATAGCACTGATAGCATTGATAACTCCTAAGGTATGGCAATATAATAGTGAAACTGATGCTGCTTTAACAAGATCATCCATAATCCTCATCTCGGTTTTTATAGTTCTGGCTGCTGGAATAATTTCAGCGGGGTACTTATATTATATGCAAAATGAAAAAGAATACAGATTGCAAAAAGAGAGGGAGCTTTTTTCTGTTGCCGATTTGAAAATAAATGAACTCACTCGCATTCGAAAAGAATGGGTTGCGGATGCTTCTTTATTTTACGACAACTCTGCTTTTTCTACTCTTGTTGATGACTATTTTAATAACCAGAAAGATTTTGAAGCACAACGGCAGCTTCGAACATGGCTGAGTCATTTCAAGACCGCACATGAATATAATAAGGTGCGTCTGCTTGATACTAAAGGTGTTGTACGATTTGCTTTACCCGATTCACCCGTACCAAATTCATCCTTTTTTGAAAATAAAGTTTCTGAAACTATTAAATCTGGTAAGATTACAATTACTGATTTCTACAGAAATGAATACGATCAACATATCTATCTGAATATTTTAGTTCCCATCCTCGATCCTAAAAATAATAAACGAGTTAATGGCGTTCTGTCTTTGCGGATAGATCCGGAATCATATCTCTATTCTTATATCAGAAGCTGGCCTACACCAAGCAAAACATCGGAGACTATGATCGTTCGAAGAGAAGGTGATGATGTTCTCTATTTGAATGAGGTTAAATTAAAGAAGAACACAGCTCTTTCATATCGTGTTTCTCTTCAGAACAAAAATATAGCGGCAGTTAAAGCGGTGCTTGGAAAAGAGGGAATTGTTGAAAGTATTGACTACAAAAATGTTCCGGTTCTTGCATACTTACAAAAAATACCAAACTCACCCTGGTTCATTGTTGCTAAGATTGATCTGGCTGAAGTATATGCCCCGTTGCGAGAAAGACTTTGGATGATGATCTTTCTGATTGCTGCTCTTCTCTTTGGTTCCGGTACAAGTGTAGCTGTAGTTTGGCGGCAGCAGCGTGCGCGCTTTTATAAAGAGAGGTTTCAATCAGCCGAGACATTACGTGATAGTTACACTTTGTTGGAAAAAGCGAATGAAGGATTGCACAGAGAGATTGCCGAACGCAAGCGGGCAGAAGGCGCTCTGGTTGATAGCGAAAAACGTTTTCGCGCACTCATCGAAAATGCGCCGGATGGCATTTCCTTGTTGGGAGTTGATGGAAAAATAGTTTATGCAAGTCCATCCACGCAGCGCATTCTTGGCATAACTCCCGAAGAAGCCATCGGCAAGGATCCGAAAGATTATACGCACCCTGACGACCTTGAGCCGCTCCTAACTCTGCTTAATGATCTATTGCAAAAGCCCGGTGGCAGTTTTACTACCCAATATCGCTTTAGGAATAAAGATGGCTCGTGGCGCTGGCTTGAAAGTACAGTGAGCAACTTGTTGAACGAATCATTTGTGGAAGCCATCGTTTTCAACTTTCGAGATATCACCGAACGCAAGCTGGCAGAGGAGACGCTGCGGGAAAGCGAAGAGCGGTTCTCTAAGGTTTTCCACGTCAGTCACACAGCCATCGCTATCGCAACGCTCGAAGGTCCAATCGTTGACGTGAATGAACGCCTGATGAGCCTGACGGGCTTCAGCAAGGAGGAGATGATAGGTCACTCGTCATTCGAGTTGGGCATCATCAACTTGGACGCCCGCGAAAGATTAGTCCAGCAGTTGCGCAAGGATGGTTCAATCCGTGACATGGAACTGGAACTTCGAGACAAGTACGGTAGCACGCACGTGGTCCTACTCTCCATGCATCTGATAGAATTAGCAGGCGAAAAGCGTGCTCTTACCATGTTCCATGATATCACCGACCGCAAGCTTACAGAGGAAGAAATCCACAGGCTCAACGAAGAACTCGAACAGCGGGTGGTTCAACGCACCGCCCAACTCGAAGCAACGAATAAAGAACTCGAAGCTTTTTCATATTCCGTCTCTCACGATCTTCGTGGTCCCCTGCGTGCGATTGACGGCTTTTCAAGAATTCTTCTGCGAGATTATATAAATACACTCGATGACGAAGGTAAGAGGCTGCTGAATATCGTAAGTATTAATACGAGAAAGATGGGGCAGCTTATTGACGACATCCTTTCTTTCTCCCGAGTGGGCAGAAAAGAAATTGGGCTGTCAGAAATCAACATGGAAAAATTAACAAAGGATGTTTTGAGCGAATTGAAATCAGATTCAGATGGACGGAAGATAAAAATTGAAGTCAAGCTGCTCCCGAATGTACATGCAGATGTTTCGATGATTCGCCAGGTCCTTGTCAATCTTTTGTCCAATGCAATTAAATTCACAAATACGAGAGCCGGTGCATTGATTGAAGTCGGTTGTAATACAAGCATCTCTTCAGATAAGAGAGACAAGAGTGGATTGGTTGAGAACGTTTATTATGTGAAAGATAACGGCGTTGGATTTGATATGACGTATGCAAATAAGCTCTTCGGCGTTTTTCAACGCTTGCACGGCGTTGAAGAATTTGATGGGACAGGCATTGGGCTTGCTATTGTAAAACGTGTTATAGACAAACATGGTGGACGCGTCTGGGCTGAAGGAAAGGTAAATGAGGGAGCGATGTTCTCTTTTACACTACCGGGAGTTTTATTAAAAAAGTAACTCACTTTACGCAGGAGTCTTAATCATAATCTTAATCCTACTCTTAATCGGATTAAAAAATTGAGTAAGATTACGATTACAAGTAAGATTAAGAATTTTATTCATAAGGTGAAAAAGTAATATAAAAGGAGATCAACATGAACACAGAACAAATAGAGATTCTGCTCGTCGAGGATAATCCAAATGATGCAGAACTCGCAATAAGAGCGCTGAAAGAGCGTAATCTTGCAAACAATCTGGTATGGGCGAAAGACGGCGCAGAAGCTCTGGATTTCATCTTTGCTAAAGGCGCATACGCCCATCGGAGTCCCAACAACCATCCAAAACTAATATTGCTGGATTTGAGACTGCCAAAGGTGGATGGATTAGAGGTTCTGAAGAAGATTAAAGCCGATGAACGGACGAAGGAAATCCCCGTTGTTGTTATGACATCTTCAACGGAGGATAAAGATATTGTAGAGAGTTACAAACTCGGTGTAAACAGTTTCATATCTAAACCAGTGAGTTTCGATGAATTTGTAAAGATGGTCTCGGAAGTTGGCCTGTACTGGCTGCTGCTGAATAGACCGCCGGTGGCTTAGGAGAATTAACAAAAGGAGAAACTATGGACAGAGAACTTCGAATCTTAATACTTGAAGATAATTCTGCCGACGCCGAATTGATGCAACGAGAATTGCGAAACGCGGAAATAACTTTCACATCAATGCTTGTGCATTCAAGAGAAGGATTTATCAAAGGGCTTGAGGAATTCTCTCCCGATCTAATTCTCGCAGACTACAAGCTTCCTTCCTTTGACGGAATTTCAGCGTTAGATATCTCTCAAGAGAAGTGTCCTGATGTCCCATTCATTTTTGTAACCGGCACAATGGGAGAAGAATGGGCTGTTGAGACTTTAAAGCGTGGGGCATGGGACTATGTCATTAAGGATCGGATTTACCGGCTTGCATCTGTAGTGAAACGTGCATTACAAGATGCAAAGGAGCGGACCGAGCGTAAACGTGCGGAGGAGACATCCAAAAAACTGTGGCGTGCTATTGAACAGAGCCCCGTGACAGTTCTGATCACAAACCCAAAGGGCAACATCGAGTACGTTAATCCGAAGTTCACGGAATTAACAGGCTATACAACTGAAGAAGCAATCGGGCAAAACCCCCGTATGTTTCAGTCCGGCAAAACACCTATAGAAGTATATAAACAGATGTGGGAAACAATTGCTTCCGGAAAGGAATGGCGCGGAGAATTTGTAAATAAGAAGAAAAACGGCGAGACGTTCTATGAAACCGCAACCATTTCTGCCGTTAAAAATTACAAAGGTATAATAACACATTTCATTGCGGTTAAGGAAGATATAACCGAACGCAAGCGGGCGGAAGAAAAGCTGCGACAAGCTGAAGAAAAGTATCACAGTATTTTTTCAAATGCACTTGAAGGCATCTTCCAGGTTCTACCTGATGGGCGCTACATTACAGCGAACCCTGCATTTGTGAACATGCTCGGCTATAAATCGCCGTCAGAATTCATCGCCACTGTTACTGGCATTGGACACCAACTTTATGTCCATCCGGAAAGATACAATGAGTTGAAAAAGTTGTTCGATAAACTAAACATCGTACAGGAATTTGAGATTCAAATGTATCGCAAAGATGGCAGTATCATCTGGGTTTCTCTGAACGCGCGCACCAATTGTAACGATCATGGAACATTACTTTATTATGAAGGTACTGCCCAGGACATCACCGAGCAGAAAAAGATAAGAGATGTCGTGAAGCCCTCGACTTTATTACTCCGAATTCTGGGCATCTTTGCAGTAGTAGAGGTTCTGATAATGGGCATTCTCTCATTTACTGATATACCGCATGGCATCTGGGAGAATCTTACAGATGCTGTCTTTCTGACAATCTTTTGCGCGCCCCTTGTTTACTGGTTGGTTGTGAAGGGTTTGACACGGCATCTGGTACATGAAGTAACGGTTGCCCAAACTGAAGCGCAAGCCAACGAGTATCGCTATCAGACTCTCATTGACACTGCACCGGATATCGTTTACACGCTTGCTGCTGGTAATGGCATAATCACTTTGCTCAATCCAGCTTTTGAAACTATCACTGGATGGACGCGTAACGAATGGATAGGAAAAACATTTAACTCTATTGTTCATCCGGATGATCTGCAATTTGCAATAGAGACGTTTCAGCAAATCTTGAGAGGCGAGAATCCTCCTTCTTATGAACTGCGGATTCTAATAAAATCTGGAACGTACTTAGTGGGAGAATTTACGAGCGTACCTAAGTTCGAATTGGGAAAAATTGTTGGAGTACTTGGAATCGCACGCGATATTACTGAACGAAAGCGTGCCGAGCAAGAAATTATTTCTCAAAAAAATAGATTTGCGCAATTGTTTGACAACTCCCCGATTGCAATTGCTTTGTTAGATGATCAATATAAAGTTATTGTTGTCAATGAATCTTTCTCAGCGCTGTTTGGTTATTATCTTGAAGAAGTTAAGGGTCGGACAATTAATGACTTAATAGTTTCTCCTGAATTCAAAAAAGAAGCAGAGGCGTATTTAGGTGAAACCCGTAGCGGCAATCATATAAATAAAGAAAGCTACCGTATGAAAAAGGATGGTACTCTTTTTTACGTTCAAGTTGTTGGCGTACCTGTTGTTGTAAATGATAAGGTAGTTGGTATGTACGGTATGTATGTGGACCTGACACAACGTAAGAAAACGGAAGACGAACTCATCTATGCAAAAGAAAAAGCGGAAGAGATGAGCCGTTTAAAATCAAACTTCCTCGCTAATATGAGTCACGAACTAAGAACACCGCTAAATGGAATTATGGGTTATGCAGATATACTCACTTCGCAGCTTGATGAACCCGAACTTATTGAAATGACTCAAGGCATCTATGACTCCGGTAAGAGGTTGAGTGAAACGTTAAACTTTATTCTTGATCTATCAGCGGCAGAAACCGATAAAATTGAAGTGATTGCAAAAGATATTGTGGTAGTTCCACTTGTAAAAAATAAAGTGGAATCGTTTGCTCTAGAAGCGGCAAAAAGAAATCTTGTATTAGAAACCGTAATAAAAGAGGAAAATATTTTTGCTCATTTAGATGAACATCTCTTTAACCGGATACTTCACAACCTTCTTGATAATGCTCTAAAATTTACGAAGAAAGGGAAAATTATTGTAGAGATCGGGAAAGAAATTAACACTGAAAAACCTTGGCTTTATATTAAAATAAAAGATACCGGGATTGGCATAGCAAGTGATAAACTTGATCTTATCTGGGAAGAATTCCGGCAGGTAAGCGAAGGATTGAGCCGCAGTTATGAAGGATCAGGTCTCGGGTTAACAATTTCTAAAAAAGCAGTAGAATTAATGCAAGGGGTTATCTCTGTAGAAAGTGAATTAGGAGTAGGTTCTATATTCACGGTTAAATTTCCGGCGCTCAAAATTGCTCCACAAAAAGAAGCAGTTGTAACAGAAAAACAAACAGCGGTTATTCAACCGGAAAAAGAAACGGCAGAAAAAACACCTTTGCCTTTAGCGCTTTGTGTTGAAGATGATTTTGCAAATAGAAACATTATAAAATTCTTCTTGAAAAATATTTGTACAGTCGAAATGGCGGAAGATGCGGAGGCAGCTTTACAATTAACTGCTGAGAAGAAATATGATTTGGTTTTGATGGATATAAACCTTGGAGGAGAAATGAATGGAATGGAAGTGGTTCAAGAAATATTAAAAATACCGCAGTACGTAAACACACCGCTAATAGCAGTAACTGCCTATGCAACGGAAAGAGATAAAGCAGATTTCTTAAAAGGCGGATGCACCCATTATATTTCTAAACCATTTCAACAACAAGAGATTATAGATTTGGTAACAAGTGCGCTAAAAAATAATTAGGCTGCTAGAGCGTCGTTAATAATAACGTTAACGATAATTGAATATCGTGTAATGAATTTCGAAGTGAATGCAATCTGTATTTCAACTTCATAATTTGACCTTTGTCATATTCTAATTCTCTATTATCTTTGCTTACAGAATGGTGACGTTCTTATAAAATGTTTTTCCATTTGCACAATTATTTTTAGAGACTCTAAAAAAATCTACGGAAGGAAAACTGACGATGACTCAACTGTTTATGAATCTAAAAGAGTCTATTAACAACAGATGGAATACTCTTATTGCTGTAAATATACAAGATAATGGCAATGCACGTCTTGGCCGTCTTTTCAACACACTGATGGTTATAAGTACCGGGATAGTTTTACTCCTAACAATTGTTTTTCTCTTGATGATACCTCTGGGGCTTGCCGATCATAGTATCGTTTATATTGCAGCATCTTTTCCAGTCGTGATTATTCCACTTTCTATCTATTGCATAATTCAAACTAAACATGGACGCATTCGTTCAAGTGTTACTCTTTATGTATTGTTTCACATGGTAGCTATTTCACTTGCTGTTTTGTTATTCGATGGGATTCTTTCACCTGGATGGATTCTTTATATCTGGACAATAACAATTGCCGGAACACTTTTAACTCCAATTTATGCGTTATGGATGACGGGCGGTGTTGTTGTTTACTTTTTCTCTCTATTTTTTCTTACTCAATTTGGTTTTTACCAACCACCGTTGACCTTCGGAATTGGACGAGAGTATGTTGAAACAGCCTGTCTCTTAATTATGCTTGTTTCAACGGTTGGTTTGTTAACCTTTTTAAATATGAAAAACTTGCGAAACACTTTGATTGATCTTCATAAAGAAATTGCCGAACACACGCAAGCCGAACTCGCTTTGCAATATAGTGAAGAAAAATACCGCACCGTAGCCGATTTTACCTACGACTGGGAAGCATGGCTTGCACCCGACGGAACGTACCGTTACATGTCTCCTTCCTGTGAACGCATTACCGGGCACACGGTTGCCGAGTTTATGTCTAACTCAAACCTTTTAATTCAAATAACACATCCGGATGATCAGGCAAAGCTCATTGAACATCATCGCGTGGGCGCTCACGAAGCACAAGGAGAAGACTTAGGATTTGATTTTCGAATCATCACGCCAAAAGACGAAATCCGTTGGATTAGTCATTCGTGTACTGCTGTTTATAGTGAAGACGGGCAATGGTTGGGACGCCGTATTAGTAATCGAGACATCACCGAGCGTAAACAAGCGGAAGAGCATATTGCTGCGTTAGCCTTGCGCTACCGGACACTGCTCCAAACTGCCAGCGATGGTATTCATATACTCGACTCTCAAGGGAATATTTTTGAAGCCAACGAGGCGTTCTGTAAAATGTTGGGATATACGCATGAAGAATTGTTGAAACTTAATGTTGCTGATTGGGACATGCAATGGTCGCGCGAAAAATTGTCGGACGATATGAATGAATTTATTAATCACCCGACTATTTTTGAGACAAAGCATCGCCGTAAAGACGGTACAATCCTGGATGTTGAGATAAACAATGTGAGTGTTACCCTGGAAGGGCGCAACTATCTATATGCAGCTTCCCGCAATATCACCGAACGCAAACGTACGGAAGAGGAGATTAAACAAAAAAACGAACAACTCGTCAATCTCAATTCAGAAAAGGATAAATTTTTCTCCATTATAGCACACGACCTGAAAAGCCCTTTCCAAGGATTTTTAGGTTTAACACAAATTATGGCAGAAGAAGCACGTAGTTTTTCTGCTGATGATTGGACTAAATTTGGAAAGGAAATGCACCAAACAGCAAATAACCTGTTTGCGCTGCTGAAAAACTTACTTGAATGGGCGCAAATGCAAAAAGGCTCAATGAGTTTTCAGCCGAAAGAACTTTCACTTTCTGATATGATTGCAGAAAATGTCGAAACGATAAAAAGGAGAAGCGAACAAAAAGGGATTACGGTAATTAATGAAGCCACAGGTTTTATTAATGCTTATGCAGATGAAAAAATGATAAATTCGGTATTATTGAATCTGTTATCGAATGCAATTAAATTCACGAAACGAAATGGAACGGTTACGGTAAAGGCAAATAAGGTTGCGGAGAAAATGATTGAAATATCCGTAAGTGATACGGGTGTTGGGATGCAAAAAAGTGTTGTTGAAAAATTATTTAAGATAGGGGAAAAAACCGGTTCAAAAGGAACTGAGGGAGAATTGAGCACGGGATTAGGTTTATTATTGTGCAGAGAATTCGTAGAAAAGCATGGCGGGAAAATTTGGGTGGATAGCGAAGAAGGAAGAGGAAGTACGTTTTATTTTACGATGCCAGGAAATAAGGATAACAAAAATTAAACCCAAACGAGCGGCACAATAAATAGTTGTCCAAAATTTCATATAGGATGGGAATCAAAAATTCCAAAATAAAAATAATTATGCTTGAATCGTATTCTGAAAAGCACTTGACCGAATTACTAGTTCCTACTTCGTATGGCGGGGGCCACTTGGGTCCTACTTTAGCTTCAAGAAAAGTTTGCCAGCAGTAAAGCTGACCATCACGATCGGCTTTTTAACCATAGTATGCTCAAACTCTTTTACTATTGGGCGTGAGAAGCTTCGCGCTTCTCTTTACGTTAATTCTCCACGCGTAGAGCATAAATTACTTTTTATTTTTTTGCAATAACAATAAATAGTTTTAGTTTAACTATACGAATAGTTGCTTGAAAAGTTCTTTAAGAAATGCTTCCGAAACCACTAAATATTTTACAGCTTTTCTTAGAAAAGTAATCTTAAGTTGAAAACAAAAGAGCGACTGCAATGTTGTTTTGAAAGGCCTCCCGCAATTAGCGGGAATAAATCGTTATAATTGTGCTAAACAAGGATACGGAAAAATCTATATGGGTACATATTCTAAAACAAAAGAAGAACTTCTTAAAGAGTTAGAAGAACTGAAACTTGAAAACGAATCTTTGAAAGCTCAATTTGGAAAAGAAATAACCGAAGAGAAGAAGAGCGAAGAAATATCGCGCATCATCTTGAAGACGGCGATGGATGGCTTTTGGCGAGCGGATATAGATGGCCATATATTGGAAGTTAATGAGTCCTATTGCCGAATGAGCGGTTACAGTGAGCATGAATTACTAACAATGAGCATCTCTGACTTAGAAGAAGCCGAAACAAGAGAGGATACCTACCGACATATTCAAAATATAATGACGAAGGGTGAAGATCGTTTCGAGTCAAAACACCGCCGCAAGGATGGAAGCGTTTATGACGTTGATGTAAGCGTTCAGTATCAACTGAAAAAGGGTGGGCGGTTGGTAGTTTTTCTTCATGATATCACCGAACGCAAACGAGTACAAGAGCAAAATAAAGCAATTCTTCGCACTACGATAGATGGGTTTTATATTGTCGATTCGGAAGGGAAAATTTTAGAAGTTAATGATTCTTATTGTTCGATGGTGGGTTATAGTCGCGAAGAACTTCTTAAGATGAAAATAAAAGATTTTGAAGCGGTGGAAACGGATGAAGTAATCAAAAAAAGAATACAGCGAATTTTAGAGACCGGAAAAGACTTCTTCGAAACTAAGCATACGCGTAAAGATGGGAAAGTAATTGCTATTGAAGCCAGTGGTAATATTTTAATGGACAAAGAGCCAAAGTTTAGTTGTTTTATGCGAGACATCACCGAGCGGAAACGGGCTGAAGAAACACTCAGGATGTATGAGCAAACTTTCAGAAGCATTAACGGTGTAATTAATGTTGCCGATTTGAATGATGATATTCTTTTTGTAAATCCAGCATTTTGTAAAACGTATGGTTATACCGAAAAAGAACTTCTTGGCAAGAGCAGCAGCATATTTTGGTCAGATCGAAATCCGAAGGAAGTTGTTAATCAAATATTACCTGCTACTTTAAAAGGTGGTTGGAAGGGAGAATTATTTAACAAAAGAAAAGATGGAACTGAGTTCCCAATTTATCTTTCAACATCGGTAATTAAAAATGATTCGGGCGAACCAATTGCCGTAGTTGGAATTGTAGAAGATATTACTAAGCGTAAGCGTGCGGAATTAGAACGACAAATATTATATGAAATAACAGAAGGTATTACTACAACTTCTAATCTTGAGGAATTATTTAATTTGATTCACAAATCACTCCGGAAAGTGGTTTATGCAGAAAATTGTTTCATTGCACTGTATGATGAAAAAACAAATCTGTTCGGTTTTCCATATTGGGTAGATAAGTTCGACCCAACTCCAGAGCCTTTTGCAATGCTTAAAAGTTGTACAGCTTACATATTTAAAACCGGTAAACCGCTGCTGCTAACGCAAGAATTATTTGATAACCTTGTTGAGCAAAACGAAGTCGAATTAGTTGGCACCAATGCTCCGTCTTGGGTTGGAGTTCCTTTAAAAACTCCTGATATGACAATTGGCGTTTTAGTACTTCAACATTACGAAGAAGAAAATGTCTATTCTGAACGGGATGTACAATTTCTCGATTCAGTTGGAAGCCAAATTGCTTTGGCAATTGAGCGGAAACGAACTGAAGATGAGTTGAAAGAGAGCGAAGAAATGTTCCGTAGATTGTTTGACGAATCAAACGATCCAATTTTACTCCTTGATGAAACTGGTTTCTTTGACTGTAATCCATCAACAGTTTCACTTCTCGGATATACTTCCAAAGAAGAATTTCTCAATAAAAAACCGTGGGAACTTTCTCCGGAAAAACAGCCTGACAGGCAGCTCTCTTCCGTAAAAGCAAAAATGATGATAAACAAAGCGATAGCAGAAGGGTATAATCGATTTGAGTGGATACATACAAAATCAGATGGAAGTGATGTCCCGGTTGAAGTAATGTTGACTCCAATTCAATTAAAAGGGAAGCAGATACTTTATACTATTTGGCGGGACATTGCTGAACGGAAGCGTACGGAAGAATTTATTCAACAACAGAACGAACAACTACAAGAACTCAATGCTACAAAGGATAAATTTTTCTCCATCATTGCGCATGATTTAAGGAGTCCGTTTCAAGGATTTTTGAACTTAACACAAATGATGGCTGAAAGTGGAGGAGATTTCACAAAAGAAGAAATAGTAGCATACAGCAAAGAGATGCACAAAAATGCAAGTAACCTATATCAGCTTTTGCACAACTTGTTAGAGTGGGCGCATTCGCAAAAGGGAACAATCGAATTTGAACCAGAAAAACTTGGGCTAAAAAAATTAGTTGATGAAGATATTCAAACGATTAAGGAAAGAGCCGCACAAAAAGGAATCACGATAATAAATGAAGTAACTGAAAACCAAAAAGTGGTTGCCGATGAAAAAATGATTAATACAATTTTACGAAATCTTCTTTCAAACGCAGTAAAATTCACACATAGAGATGGAACGATTACGGTAAAAGTGAATAAGACAGAAAATCAAATGATTGAAATATCGATAAGGGATACGGGTGTTGGGATGCAAAAAAATGTTATTGAAATACTTTTTAAAGCCGGTGAAAAAATTGGTTCAAAAGGAACAGATGGCGAACCAAGTACCGGCTTGGGTTTAGTGCTTTGCAAAGAATTTGTAGAAAAACATGGCGGTAGAATTTGGGTTGAAAGTGAAGAAGGAAAAGGGAGTAAGTTTTATTTTACTTTGTCCAAGCAGGGGGAATAGTTGTCTATCTGATACGAAGAAATAAAAAAGGAATTAGAAGAAAAGGAAATGCTATCGTTGAAAGTGTCACATTTTTTTCTTAAAGGATTATAAGGAAACGGCTCTATGAAAGAATACATTCTCAATAAAATCAGAAAGTCAGATCAAATTTTGCTGTTTTCTGTAGTTTGCTCTGCACTTGTAATATCGTGGGTCGGATATCAAACTTATATGTCGCTGCAAGAAGTTCTTGAACAATCCAAGCATGCCAAAACACTGACTGAATGTGCAGGCGACATCCGTCATCTTGATGAAGTTCTAACGAGTTCTGCGCGGCTTGCCACTAAAACAGGTGATCTCAAATGGGTGAAACGCTATCATTTCTTCGAACCTAAACTCAATAGTGTCATCAAGAAAGTGATTCGTCTTGAACCGTCCGAAGCAGTTCATAGAGGAATTGTTATGCTTGATTCGGCTAATGTTAAGCTCGTGGGGCTGGAACATAGGGCTTTAGATCTCATTACAAAAGGAGATCAACTTGAAGAGAAGAACATACTCTTCAGCGAAGAATACGAGCGTGAAAAATCTCGTTATGCTGAGGGTCTTGATATATTTATCAGAGTTCTCAATCAACAAAACATTGAAAGAGATGAACTGCTGAAAAATAAAACAAGCCAAAACATAATTGCATTTATTATAGCATTTGTTGTGTTGTTGATAGTCTGGATACCTCTTACATATTACCTTCGTTCTTCACGTATTGAAATGATCTTAAAGAACCGATTGCTTAAAGAAGAAATACAAACTCGTATACATGCCGAAGAAGTACTGCAGCAAGCGTCAATACACTGGCAAACTACATTCGATGCAATGAAAGATTCAGTTATGCTTTTTGATAACAACGCTAAAATTTTGCAAATCAATGAAGCTACAACAAAGTTGCTTGGTAAAACGAATGAGGATATTGTGGGTCATCACTGCTGGGAAGTTGTGCACGGGATTAATGAACCAATAACCGGCTGCCCAATTGTACAGATGAAGAAAAGTTTACAAAGAGAGACCATGATTCTTCCATTAAATGACAATTGGTTGGAAGTTGTTGTTGATCCAATATTTGATAAAGATAGAAAACTTTTGGGTGCGGTTCATATCATAAGCGATATAACAGAACGAAAAAATGCCGAAGAAAAAATTAAAAGCCTTAACCGTATTTACTCTGTTCTTAGCAATATTAACCAGTCAATTGTCAGAATCCATGATAGAGATATTTTATTTAAAGAAACATGCCGCATTGCTATAGAAGACGGTAAGTTCAGTATGGTGTGGATTGGAGTTGTAAATCCGGAAACAAACAAAATTGATGTAGCAGCTTCCGGTGGAATGACAGATGATTATTTAAATACAATTGATATTGATTTGAACGATGACAAACCAAGTAACGGACCAACGGCAAAAATTATTAAAACAGGGCAGTATATTTTTGTAAATGATATTGTAAACGATAACGAGATGCTTTCTTGGAACGAGGAGGCTTTGCTGTCTGGATACAACTCTTATGCTGCTTTTCCATTAAAAGTTTTTGGAAAGGTCGGTGGTGTAATAAATTTCTATGCAAGCGAAAAAAGATTTTTTCATGATGAGGAAATAAAACTGCTCGATGAAATGTCATCGGATATTTCCTTCGCAATGGAATTTATTCAAAGTGAGTCCAAACGAAAAGAAGCAGAGGAAGCTGAACGTGAAGCAAACGAATATCTAGAAAACTTATTTAAGTATGCAAATGCACCGGTAATAGTTTGGGACACACAATTTAACATTACCCGTTTCAATCCGGCTTTTGAATTACTTACCGGTAGAAGTGCAAAAGAGGTTGTTGGACAGTCACTTGAAATTCTTTTCCCACCCGAAAAAGTAGAAAGTTCGATGGAACTGATCAGCAAAGCACAGAAGGGGCAACATTGGAAAACAGTAGAAATAAACATTCTTCAGGCTGATGGTAATGTACGTGTAGTTCTTTGGAATTCAGCTTCAGTATTAGGTGCTGACGGGAAAACGCGGGTTGCTACTATTGCACAAGGCCAAGACATTACCGAACGTTTGATTGCCGAGCAAGAAACTATTTATCAAAAAAACAGATTAGCACAATTGTTTGAAAACTCACCGATGGCAATTGCTTTATTAGATAACCAAGATAAAGTTGTTAATCTCAATGAAGCGTTTTCTGCGCTGTTCGGTTATACCAGCAAAGAATGTGAGGGGAAGTCACTTGATGCATTGATAGTTCCATCCGAGTTGGAAGATGAAGGCAAAAGTTTTTCAGATCAAACGCGAGCGGGTAACCAGGTAAATAGAGAAAGTTACCGATTAAAAAAGGATGGATCTTTTGTGTATGTTCAAATCGTTGGGATTCCTGTGATAGTAAATGATGAAGCGGTTGGTATATATGGTATGTATGTAGATCTGACCCAACGAAAAGAAGCCGAACGTAAAATGCAAAACGCAAAAGAAATAGCTGAACAATCCGACAAAATGAAATCAGAATTTCTTGCGCAAATGTCACACGAAATTAGAACCCCGCTGAATGGAATAGTGGGAAATACTAATTACCTCAATGAATCATTTGGTGAAAAAATGGACGCCGATACACGCGACAGCTTTGAGAGTATTAATATTGCATCAAATAGAATAATAAGGACAGTTGACTTAATTCTCAATATGTCGGAACTGCAAACCGGAGTTTATAAACCTTTGTTTGAAAAAATAGATCTTGATGCACAAGTCTTAAAAAAAATGTATGACGAATTCTATCGCGTTGCAAAGCAACAGGGGCTTGGTTTTATTTATAAGAGTGAAGTTGTGGAATCAAAAGTAGATGCTGATGAATATTGCATTACGCAAATCTTTGCCAACCTAATTGATAATGCTATTAAGTTCACAAAGAAAGGAACTGTAGAAATTCTCTTAAGAAAAAATGATGAAGGCAACATTGTAGTTGAAGTAAAAGATACAGGAGTTGGGATAAGTAAGAATTTTCTGCCACATTTATTCGAGCCGTTTGTTCAAGAAGAACAAGGGTATTCCAGGTCTTATGAAGGTAACGGATTGGGATTAGCGCTCGTAAAAAAATATTGCGATATAAACAATGCCGCAATTGAAGTTGAAAGCGAAAAGAATGTTGGTTCAACTTTTAGAGTAATTTTTAAGAACAACTAATTTGAGTACAAATATGAAAAGAATGTTAATTGTAGAGGATGATGTAATAACACAAAATGTAATGAGAAAGATCTTTCAAAGTGATTATCAAATTGATCTTTGTGAATCCGCTGAAGAATATTATGATAAACACAGCTCTACGAAATACGACATAATAATTATGGATATATCCATAAAGGGAAATAAACATGGGTTGGACTTAATGAAAGAAATTAAAGAATCTCCCACATATGACGGCATACCCATTATTTGTTTAACCGCTCATGCACAGATGAAGACCCGGCAAGCTGCAATGGAGTCCGGCGCAGACCTTTTTCTAACTAAACCGGTTTTTAACAAGATGCTCAAAGAAGCAGTGACTGCGCTAATAATGAGGGAGGAAGAAAAAGCAGAAGGCATAAACCGAAAAAATTCTTAGATAGGGAGAGTTCTGGTAATAAATTTTTTTCACAAAAAACCGAGAAATACTAGTGTAGTGCCACAGAAATAGCTTTACAATGAGATAAAAAATCATTATCTTTGTAACACAAAACAAAAGAGATAATGATGAATAAAACTGCATTAAATAAATTGATATCGGGAAGAAATACTGCACAGAAAGTAGTAATGCGGGCAAAAATAGTACTTGCCCAGCAAGCAGGACATAGTAAAGTAAAAATGTCAAAAGATCTAAAAGTCAGCAGACCGACCATAGATGTTTGGCTCAAGCGTTATAAAGAACAGGGTGTCGCCGGATTACTGAAAGATGCGACCAGACCAGGGAGAAAACCACAGATCGATGCAGTTAAAGAAAAACAAATTGTTGAGGCAACATTACAGACAACCCCTAAAGGTGCTACTCACTGGAGCAACAGGACAATGGCAGAGCAACAGGGAGTCTCCAAGATGACTATTCAACGGATATGGAAAAAGTACAATCTTAAACCTCATTTGGTAAAAGGTTTCAAGGTAAGCAAGGATAAGAAATTCATAGAAAAAGTTACAGATATTGTTGGGTTATACATGAATCCGCCACCAAAAGCATTGGTATTTTCTGTTGACGAAAAAAGTCAAACACAAGCACTCGACTGAACACAACCGGGTCTACCAATGAAAAAAGAGAGATTAGGAACGATGACTCACGACTATAAGAGAAACGGAACCTCTACATTATTTGCTGCATTGAATATGTATGATGGAAGTGTTATTGGAGAATGCATGAGAGACACACCCACAAAGAGTTTCTCAAGTTTCTCTGTACGATAGATAAACAAATCGCTACAGATTTAGATGTCCATATTATAGCAGACAACTACAGTACGCATAAGACGGATGAAGTAAAATTATGGTTGAGTAAACATCCAAGATTCCATATTCATTTCACACCACCTCTGCTTCGAGGTTGAACATGGTAGAAAGATTTTTTAGCAAAATAACTGAGAAGATGATACGGAGAAGCAGTTTCAACAACACTGAAGAATTAGATAACGCTATTCTCAACTTTATTGCAGTGCATAATGAAAACCCTAAAGTTTATATTTGGACTAAAGATGCTGATACTATTATTGCTAAGTGGATTAAATGTAAAGATGTGTTAGGGGCACTACACTAGTGAAAGTTGAAAAGTTTATAAAGAAATCATCGATAATCTAAAACCAAACTTAGTTGAAAATATTTAAGAGACCCGATATTCATTAAATTAGCTTTTACGAGGTGACTTATATATATTTACTATAAATAATATCTCATATTATTTATACAAATAATGAATACGTATTCCATCATACCAATAGTCGCACTTTTATTTAATGGGGTTGCATGGAGTTATATATTTATTAACAGGAAAGAATGGCCTGTAAACAACTCATTTCTGCTCTACTCAACAAATTCAACACTTTGGATCATTAACGAAATTATTCTACGCCAACCTCTGCCTTCAGAATATATTATGCCTCTTATTAAAATTAATTCAATAATGAGTCTGGCACCAACTTTTTGGTTTTTAAATTTTACCTATACCTTTGTTGGAAGGAAAAAAGATTTAGTTTATTACATCTCTTCTACCTCTGTTTTTACAACCATCTTAATAAGTCTAAGTACTAGTCTTATTTTGGCTGGCTATATTAAAACAGACTGGGGTTATGACAGGATTCAAGGCCTTCTTTATCTTCCGGCGATCATAGTAGCTATTATTTTACCGGCTGTTTACTCGGTATATTTAATTGTTTAAGGATGTAATATGAAAAATAATACAATGAATAAAACTGAACGGATAATGCCAACTTCAACCGAGGGCACAATGAAAAAACTTATTCCAGTTTTATCTAAAAAGGAGAAGCAGGAAATATTTGCTTACTACACCGTTTATGAAAAATATGAGGAGGAGTTTTCTAAAAAAGCTACGGAGGATTTAATAAACCATCCCGTTTTTGGAGAACTTATCAGAGATATTCCTAAAGAAGTTTCAGCAGCGAGAAATAAGTTGTCGAGAGAACTTCAGAAAGATGCAATTATAAATGACAACTGGCAGCCATATATTGAATATCAGATTGAGCAGGGTATTGCTTATGCAAAGATGGGGCTTGATTTTAAATCGTGGTTTGAAGTGATTGCGCTGGTAAGAAATTACCTTACCCCTTATCTGCAACAGGAATATGGAAGTAGTGCTGAATTGCTTTCATCATTAAATGGGATGAATCTTTTTTTGGATATTGCAATGGGCATAATCGGAGAAGCATATATACAGGAAAAAGAAGGACTTATAAAGGAAGACCGTGAAAAAATCAAAAAACTGAACGAAGAACTTGAACAAAAAGTAATTGAGCGCACGGCCGAATTGATTATTGCTAATAAAAAATTAATTGCCTCTCATAAATCAGTTTCGAATCTGATGGAAGATGCAACAGAGGCGAAGAATGCTTTAGAGATCATTAATAAGGATTTGAACAATGAGATTACGGAGCGCAAGAAAGCGGAGGTCGCTCTGCGCGAGAGCGAAGAGAAGTATAAAACCATTACACAGTCAACAGTAGACGTTATTTTTACTCTTAATAAATCAGGTAAACTGCTTTTCATTAACGAAAGTGTGGAAAGAGTTTTGGGTTATAAAGTTGAGGAAGTCATTGGCAAGTCATTTACAAAATTTGTTCAAAAGAAAGATCTGATAAAATTATTTATGCAGATTAAAAACGTATTCCAACACAAAGAAGTTTCCAATTTCGGTACTCAAATTTTCCATAAGGACGGTCATCTTGTAGATGTAGAAATCAACGGTAGGTTGATTACGCAAGAAGGGAAGTATATTGCGCAAGGAAGCATAAGAGATATAACTGAGCGCAAACAGGCGGAAAAAGAAATTGCAATGCTTGCTCTCTCTTTACGAAGCGTAAATGAATCTGTTGTTATCACTGATATGGAAGACAAAATTCTGTTCGTCAACGAAGCACTATTGAAAACTTATTGTTACAATGAAAATGAATTGAATGGAAAACATATTAGCATACTACGTTCGCTGAACAATCCACCGGAATTAGTTGGCGAAATAATACCAGCCACATTACGCGGAGGTTGGAAAGGTGAATTGTGGAATAAAAGAAAAGACGGGAGTGAATTCCCGATTTATCTTTCTACAACAGTTATAAACGATAAAGAAGGCAAACTTTTAGGACTAATTGGAGTTGCTCATGACATTACTGAACGCAAACGAGCTGAAGAAGCGTTGCGTGAATCTGAAGCAAAATTCAGTTGGTTGTTCGAAAATGTTCCTGATGGGATATACCTTAGCACACCAGACGGCAAACTTGTGAATGTAAATGAAACATTAGTCCAAATGCTTGGCTACAATTCCAAGGAAGAGCTTTTAGCTGCTGATATTGTGAACGAATTGTATATGAATCCATTGGAAAGAACACTCTGGATCCAAAAACTTGAAGTCAGCGGCAAATTACGCAGCAACGAGCTTCACCTTAAACGTAAAGATGGTAGTCCATTGACTGTGAGAGAGAATGCTCATCTCCTGGCTGATAAGCACGGTATGCTATATTATGAAGGTACTCTAACAGATATAACCAAGCTCAAGGAAGCGGAGAAAGCGCAGCGCTCATCCGAAATCCGCTTCCGATCTGTCTGGGAAAACTCCGCAGAGGGAATGCGACTAACAGATCAGATTGGAATCATTATTGCTGTCAACGAAGCGTTTTGTAACTTAATTGAAATGAAAGCTCAAGACCTAATAGAACAACCGATCACTGTCACTTATAGGGGAGAGAAGAATAAAGAGAATATACTTCGAAACTATCAGACTCGCTTCAACGAAAGAAACTTCCCGGCGCATCTTGAACAGAAGATTATACTTCCTTCATGTAAAACTGTGTACCTTGACGGCACATACACATTTGTTGACGTAGAAACAAGTAACGCGTTGTTGCTAAGCGTTTTTCGTGACGTTACAGAAAGAAAACTCAGTGAACAGGCGCTCAAAAAAAACAAATTAATGATGAACCATGCGGAGGAAATTGCTCATCTGGGAAGTTGGGAATGGGATTTAGAAACAGATAGATTAAATTGCTCTCCCGAACTTTATCAAATATATGGACTCCAACAGGAGAATTTTGACGGGAAGTTTGAATCAATTTTAAAATTGGTCCACCCTGAGGACTCTAATAAAATTCTTGCAAATATTAACCATGCAAGCAAATCACATGAATCTTTCGAACACTATGAAAGAATAATCAGACCGGATGGTGAAACTCGTATTTTATATACAAAGGGAATTGTTCTGGACGATTCTGAAGGATATGCAAAAACCATTTATGGTTCGTGCTTGGATATAACGGAATTTAAAAGAGTAGAGAATGCATTAATTAATTCCAGAGAAAAGTTGAGAGCTCTTTCGGCAAGCCTGGAAACAGCAAGAGAAGAGGAGCGCTCGTACATAGCGAGAGAACTTCATGATGAGCTAGGACAGGTATTAACCGCCATTAAAATGGATCTGACTTTGATGCAAGACGATTTACAGGTGAATCCAAAACTATCTAAAGAAGAAATAACCGAGCAATTAATACAAATTGAAAAAATGGCTGATCGTCTTATCATCACCGTAAGAAATATTGCAACTGAACTTAGACCTGATATTTTAGATCACCTAGGATTAATTGCAGCTTTAGAATGGCACGCAAAAGAGTTTGAAAAAAGGCATAAGGTTCGTTGTGTTTTTAATAGCAATCTCCAAAAGATTGATTTAGGAAAAGATAAAGCAACCGCCGTCTTCCGTATTTTTCAAGAAACACTAACAAATGTTGCCCGTCATTCAGGCGCTTCACAAGTTACGGCAAAAGTACAATTGTTAGGAGACAAATTACTTTTAGAAGTTGAAGATAATGGTAAAGGAATTTCAGAAGAACAACTTTTCAATATTACGTCCATTGGAATTATTGGAATGAAAGAAAGAGCAAAATTTATTGGGGGAAGAGTTTTTATTGAAGGCAGAGAAGGTGGAGGAACAAAAGTTTTTTTTGAAGTACCTCTTTCACCAACGGAAAAATATTAAATAAAATTGAGAGGATGCAATGAGAATAGTAATTGTTGATGACCATGAATTGGTGCGTGAAGGATTAAAAAAAGTTCTTCTCAAAGAACCCGGGATACAATTAGTCGGCGAGGCAAGCAATGCTACAGAACTCTTTAAATTGCTGGAAGAAACGGAAGTAGATTTAGTTGTATTGGATATTACGATACCTGGAAGAAGCGGTTTAGATATTATTGGCGATATCAAAAAACTGAACGACCATATTCGAATCCTGATCTTGAGTATGCATCCGGAAGAAAGATTTGCTTTAAGAGCATTAAAAGCAGGCGCTTCCGGTTATTTATCGAAAGAAGCCGCTGCAAAAGAATTGGTAACCGCTATTAAAAAGATTATGGGTGGCGGAAGGTATATAAGCGCCTCACTCGCAGAATATCTGGCTATTAATTTCGATAAAGAACTTGGCAAATTACCACACGAAACCCTATCTAACCGGGAATTTGAAATTTTCCGCCTGATTGCTAAAGGTAAATCGGTAGGGCAGATTGCTGAAGAACTGATTCTGAGCGTGAATACAATAACCTCTTATCGCTCCCGGATGATGGAAAAAATGAATTTTAGTTCAAATGCAGAGATAGTTCGATATGCAATTGAAAATAGCCTCATTGAATAAATTCAGCAAAGCAATTTTACTTTTTTGTGATAGAATATTAAGCGTAAATTATTTTACCGACAACCGACTAAAAAAAACAATTCATGCCCCAATAATTGTGGCATCTATGCCAATATTTATTTGGCACAAAAAACAAATGAATCGCTCTAATTAATTAATATCAAAAATATTATCATTAATATTAAGAATAGGATTTGAATATGAAGATACTAATTGTTGATGACTCAAAAGAAATTAGGGATAGAGTTTTAAGACTTATAAGCACAAATACTAAGTTTACAAAAGTGCTTCAAGCTGAAAATTTAGTTCAAACAAAAGATATGATTTCAACTGAGACTCCTGAAGTACTCTTATTAGATATTCAATTACCCGATGGTACCGCATTCGATATAATTGACTCAATTGACAGATCAACTTATACGCCGATAATTTTAATTCTTACCAACCATAACTTGCCTTCATACAGAAAAGAAGCCTCGGAAAAAGGAGTTTCTTTTTTCTTCGATAAGTCAACCGAATTTTTAGATCTTAGATATGCGTTAGAAAATCTTAAGAATTAATTAGTAAGTACCTTTCGCAAATGGGACTAAAGTCCCAAAATAGAAACGAGAGATTCTCTTCCACTATCTAAAAACTGTGGCTATTCAATTCAAATTTTCAATAGCCACGACTTTTAAGTCGCGGATTAAATAACCCAATAAACAATCAGCTTTAACCAAAACTGCGTAAGATGTGTTACTAAATAAAACAGATAGAACAAATTTTAATATACTTATCTACTACAATTATGTTAGACTTCAAATCAAATTCTTGCCATCGAAACCGTTACAAAGATGCAACACGAATGGTTACTTTAAAATCACGAAATACGCTCTATTATAAAAATTATTGCATCAATATCTTTACATACAAATTTTTATAACATCTTAGGAATACTAAAATGAAAAGCATTGTACGAATCGTTCTTTCCTTTATTCTCTTCCTCTCTTCAGCAATTCTCTTATCAGCACAACCAAAAATTGACAACAAAATACAAAATACTATCCTTGGCGGTGCATCACAACTTGAAGTTGTAATAACTTTTAATGGTAATACAGCTCCATCGGCATTACAGATAGCCGCACTCAAGCAATTGGGTATACTTAACGCGTTCAGTTTCAAATCACTTCCGATGGTTGGCGCTATAGTAACACCAACTCAAATAAATTCTTTAGCACGGAATTCACAAATAAAATCTATATACCTGAACAAAAAACTAGATTACTATAATTTTGATGCAACAGCTCTTACCGGAGTAAAAAGACTTAGAAAAGATCAAACAATAACTTCTAAAAACGGGGGATTCCCGGTCTCCGGCAAAGGCGTCACAGTTTTAATCAATGATAGTGGTGTTGATGGTTTACATGAAGATATAAAATTCGGAACTCATTTAATTCAAAATGCTATGGGTTCAACTAATCCTCATGCATACGATGCACTTCTTCCAATTGTTTATCTTGAAAACATTCCCAGTACAGATAACAATTCAGGACATGGAACACACGTAACTGGAATGGTTGGAGGTACAGGAACAAAATCAGCAGGAAAGTACGAAGGTGTTGCTCCTGGTGCAAGTTTAGTAGGATATGGTTCCGGTGCAGCATTATTTGTTCTTGATGGTATCGGTGGATTTGATTACGCAGTATCAAATCAATTTTTATATAATATTAGAGTGATAACAAATTCATGGGGCTCTTCCGGTTCATTCGATCCTTACGATCCAATTAATATAGCATCAAAAATTGCTTATGATCGTGGAATTGTAGTCCTCTTTGCAGCTGGTAACAGTGGACCCGGAGAAAATACTAATTCACCTTATGGTGCACCCTGGGTTATAACTGTTGCAGCAGGTGATAAGTTTGGTAGATTAGCAGATTTTTCTTCACGTGGTGTTAAAGGTCAAACAAGTACTTTTGAAATTGATGGCGAGACATGGACCTATGAGAATAAACCAACTATAACAGCGCCCGGTGTTGATATAGTTTCAACCAGAGTATTAGCACCTGTATCTTCTCTTGGAGCAGATGTTGATGCCACTACAATTGAACCCGCATACTTACCGTTCTATACTACAATGAGTGGTACTTCAATGGCAACTCCGCACACCGCAGGAATTGTAGCTCTTATGTTAGAAGCTGATAAAACTTTATCCCCTGCGAAAGTAAAAGATATTCTTCAAAAAACTGCAACGAATATGCCCCATTATGAATCTTGGGAAATTGGCGCCGGTTATGTTAATGTTTATGCAGCTGTTGATTATATAATGAATAACAGAACTTATAACTCACTAGCAAATATATATCAACAGTTTAATAGCAATGTAAATAATTCTTCTATATATCAAGATTTTACAATTGATTATACTACTGAACCGGTATTATCCCCAACCGAAAATAAATATTCCTTTGATGTAAGTTCAGGAACATCAGCAATTGAAGTAAGTATTGATGAACTTTATGGTCTCTTAGGTCAAACCGGCAATCCAGTTAACTTAGTTGTGATTTCACCTAATGGCACAGAGTATTCATCAGGAGTACCAATTTTATTTGCAATTGAATTTCAAAGAACAGTATCGGTTACAAATCCAATGGTAGGCGCATGGATTGTTGAGTTAAGAGGTTTACGTGGTGATGTTGCAAACCCAACAAGCGGTGTTTCATTTGATGAAACTATTCATGGTAAAGTTAAATACTTAACATTTTTAGGTCATACAGGATTGAATGATATAAGCGGCCATCCGGCAGAAAATTCTATAAAATTAGCTGTCTCTTCTAGATTAGTAGATGGATTTTCAAGTGGAATGTATATGCCTAATGATCCTTTAAAAAGAATAGATATGGCAAAATATTTTATGATGGGTCAAGCAATCAGACAATATCTTCCAACAAACGGTACCATTAATATTAACGATGTCAGTTTTGATCAACAATTGTTAGTTGAATCTGTAACAGCTAAAGGCGCTGCTATTAGAGATAGATTTCAGGTACTTAAAGGTGTTATGCTTCCTACAAGTACAGGAGTATTTTCACCGGACGCCAGCGTTAAAAGAATAGATGTTTCTTATTCTTTTATTCAAAGTTTAGGATTGCAATTAAAAGCAGATTCGCTTGCAGGAACTCAAGTAAAAGTAACCTTCAATAGTCAAGTAATCACTCTTGATGATAATGCAGATATTCCATCCAACCTAAGAGGATATGTACAATTAGCCCTCAACTTGAATTTAATAAATGCATACTTCACAATGACACAAGGTCCATATGACTTAGCACCAACTATGCATGCATCTTTTAAACCGAATGAAATAGTAAGCAGAGGAGACTTTGCAGTAATAGTAACAAGAACGTTTAATGAATGGACAAAAGCATTAGCTAAGTCGAGCAATAATTCGAACACAGTAACTTCGATTCCAACAGCGTTTAAGTTAGAACAGAATTATCCAAATCCATTCAACCCATCAACAGTAATTAACTTTTCTTTAGCTAAAGATGGTGTTGTAAGTTTAGAAATATTTAACCTCCTTGGTGAAAAAGTTGCTACGCTTCTTAATGGTTTTAGACCTGCCGGAAATTACTCGGTTAAATTTGACGCAAGTAAACTAACAACGGGTGTCTATCTGTATAGGATTAATTCAAGCGAATACGTAAAAACACTAAAGATGAATCTCATTAAATAGTGGTTGACTTTATTTAGTGAAGTATGTACATTCTAAGCGTCGAGAAATTTATTCTCGACGCTTTACGATTAATAAAAAACGTAATGAAGATAACAAGAACAATCTCACTTGGTTTATTTTTCTACTTCTCTTCCCAACTCTTCGGAAAATTTCCAATTCAGGTTTATGATTTTGAAGTTAATATTGACAGAGACCCAACTCCTACGTGGAATATGCCAAGCATTTCAGCAATAGATTATCACACAACACATGATGAACCGTTATGAAACTCATGATATTTTTTTATTGCATACTAATTATGAGTTTTTCAGTGTATGCACAAGGAACAGTAACTGTTACAGGAACTGATTTAACCCTACCACCAACTTCTTTTACTTTTTCGCCAGGCACATCAACCCCGATTGTGAGTTTATCTTTTTCTGTAATCTCTCTCTCTCCCATAATTAACTATATCAAGGTGGATAGAACAGGAACAGCCACTAATACTGATGTGCAAACAGCAAAACTGTATCGAGATGTGAACGAGAACAACGTTATTGATGGCGGAGATATCCAACTTGACCAAACAAGATACTTTGGAGGTACAACTACACAGAGCGTCCAGTTTTCTGTTTTGAGCTATTCTCCCTCCACATCGGAGAATTTACTCATTGTGTATGATGTCGCATCAGGGGCAAATCCAAGTCACACAGCGGGGGCGGACATGCCGATAGATGGTGGTTATATTACCGGCGGGAACCAAACCGTGATAACATTTCTTGGAATAACAACAGGTAACCAACCACTCCCTGTCGAACTAACTTCATTCACAGCTTTAGTTCAAAATAAATCTGTAAACTTAGAATGGCAAACAGCCACAGAGGTGAGTAGTTACGGGTTTGAAATTCAAAAACTGAAGTCAGAAATCAGAAGTCAAAAATCGGAATGGGAGAAGATTGGTTTCGTTCAAGGATATGGGAACAGCAATTCACCAAAAAAATATTCGTTTGAAGACAAGGATCCACAAGCCGGAAAATTGCAATACAGATTAAAGTTAATTGATTTTGACGGAGCGTTCGAATACTCGAATGCTGTTGAAATTAATTTTGATGCCCCGTTAAACTTTGTTCTCGAACAGAACTTCCCAAATCCATTTAATCCGGAAACAGTTATTAGTTATCAGTTGCCGGTTAGCGGTTTTGTTGTTCTGAAAGTTTATGATCTATTAGGTAGAGAAGTTGCAACTCTTGTGAATAAAGAGGAAGAAGCCGGGATCCATCATTCTACATTCTCGCTTGCCAATTCGGGAACTTCACACTCTACACTCGCCAGTGGAATTTATATTTATAGAATTGAAGCAAGTGCGGCAGCGGGGCAGTCTGCAAGATTTGTTGAATTAAAGAAGATGATACTTTTGAAATAAAAATCATCTTCAATTTATTAAAAACTAATCGTGGTAATTGATTACATGTGTTTTATCTCAGTATAAAATCTGCGTGGGTATTCTATTCATATGTGCTTTACATCTAACGATTGATTCATAACACGAACAAATTTTCATTTAGTAATAGGTTGTATTGAAAAATTTAATAACAAATTTAAAAGGATAAATATTATGTTACGTATAAAAAAATTCACTAAGGAACTCACTTATTTCCTTGCGGTTTTTATTTTTTTAGGGTTGACGGCATGTAACAAGGACAATAACCCGGTAGATTCTAGCGGGGGTGGTACATCAAAAGTATCCGGTAGTGTGAACGATAGCGATGGTCTTTCCAAAACACTTGGGAAGGGGCAAGCGGTTGAATCGAATACCAGTGGAATTCAAGGAGCGACAGTTATTATTGCCGAAGTACAAGCAAACGGCTCATTAAATACTGTTTCGACGCAAAGTGTTCAGACAGATGTTGATGGAAAATTTACAGTTGAAACAAAACTAAGCGGCGTTAAAAATTTAGTTGTTGCTGCTGCTAAAGGTACATCAGAATGGAAAGCTGTAGTTTCTTCAGAAGTCAAAAGTGGAACGACAGTTTATGCACAACCATTGAATGTAGAAACAACTGCAGAAGCGGAAGTTTATACAAGGTTAAAGGCTTCAGGAAAAATTAATACTGTTTCACAATTGGATGTGCAGTTCTACGTAAATTCAGAAGTTGCTGCGCAAATTAGAGGGAATGCAAGCATGCAAGATCAGTTTATTAACGCTTTAGAGGTCAGACAGCAAGCACATACTCAAGCTTCAAGTAATGCTTATTTCGGAATTACAAGCGCCCAGCTCCAAACGATAGCAAACACAAAAGCCCAAGCACAGGTATCATTCGAAGAAGCACTGTATATTGCCGGAGACTCTCAAAGCAACGCTGAAAATAAATTTAGCATTTATCAAACCACTATTATTTCCGCTTATGCTAATGCAAATGTTAAAGCAGAGAGCTATGCAAAGTTATCGGAAATAACTTCCAGAGTTTTTATAAACGCGACAGCAAGTATGTCTTCTCAAACATATGTTGCGTGCGCAAAAAGCAATTATTTGAGGATCGCATTTGTTATCAGGCAAGCAATGGAAGCTAAATTCCAGGAAACAGGCGCATCAAGTTCACAGGTTAGCGCTGTTGCATCAGCTGGTGTTACTTTATCAAGTTCGATTAAGAGTTCTGTAACTATTGATCAAATAATTACAGCATTTGCTCAATATAACTCAGCAGTTGTAGCACAATTAAAACTTACGTTTAGCTTTCAAGCAACTATCATTGATACGATTGAAGCTAATATCCAAGGTGCGGGCGGAGCGAAAGCAATCTTAAACGCTTCTGTCGGAGCATCCGCTTCAACCGATATGATCATTGCTGCTTATTTAAGCTTTTCTAATTCTGTAAAAACACTTGTTCAAACTTCCTTGACTGGAGTATCATCCACTCAGGTTAATGCTGCTACGGAGATCTTCATTTTAGCAAATATGAATTAAAGATATTTTTATAACGAAAAGAAGAAGTCGGTAAATAGCAACGTGAATTTATTTCTACTCAATAGACGTCAGGGAATATTTACCAATTAGAAAGAAGATGATTCTTTTGAAACAATGTTAGAAGGGCATACATTATTATGCTTTTATAACGAGCTATCAGCGTGCTATAAATCTAAATTAAAGTAGTGCCAAACCGTGTAATTTGGCACTATGATTTTTAACATCGGAAAATTTAATTATCGCTCAATGGTGTGTATAAAATATTTGGAAGCGAAAAATAGAATCGACTTTATTTTAAGTTCGGTTATCTCAATAGCCGCGTTTTCCTTTTTTGCAAATTGATTTCCTGTAACGTTTAATGTATATTATAAAAAACAAAAGTTATAATAAAATATGGAGTTAAAATGTTAAAACCTTTTTTTGTGATCGTTTCTGTCGCGACTCTATTAACTATTAATAGTTTTGCACTGGGAAAAGATTCAGAAAAAAATACTTCCGCAAATCTTTCCCAGTTTTACAGCGGTAAATTTGGTTTTTATAGTCCAAGTAACGGTTTGAATAACGGTTTATTAATAGGTGTTGACGGTATTACTGAGTTTAACAAATATAATTTTTTCTTAAGCGGTGATATTGATTTATATCAAAAAAAAACGTTTGATATTTTTGAAGAACCCAAGCCAAACATCAGCGATCAGCTAATGCTGCTTTTGCCTCTGCATATTAACTTTGGATATCAGCTGGCACAAATTCCGGATGCGGATACAAGGATCTATGCCGGTATTGGAGCGGGATATTATTTATACTTTTACAGTGTAACTTATCAGAAATCATCCGGAGGTCTTTTCCCTTCTTTAACAAGTAGTTCGGATCAAAAGAATGGCGGCAATTTTTTCTTTTCTATTTTTGGAAGAATTTTGATTGGAAAGATTTTTGTCGAACCACGATATTATTTTGCTACCCATAGCGAGGGCAATGTTGATGGAAATAAATTCTTAGTCAATCCGACTGGTTTTGCAATTACGTTAGGCTTCCAATATTAAACAAAAAGTTTGGAGAGATAAAAAAAACAAAATAATGGGGGGTATTTTTTATAAGATGATTTCTCATAAGATATCACATCCGTCCAAAACGAGGTAATTAAAAATTTAATTTGGACAAACATTTCCAGTAGATTCAAACCATCGATAAAATTATGACTTAACGTCCACAGATAGTTCTTTTAAACTTAAATAACCTGTCCGCCTGTATTTATACTAATAGCTTATGGACTCAGCTCACCTAATTTTTTCAGATAGACAGCTTCTGCCTTTGATAACGATTTAATCTTAAAGACAATTTTCTTTTTCATTTAACTTGTACCTCCGGATGTGTCTGCATAAATATGGTGAAACGTACGTCCCAAGCTCTTTCGATAGCTCCTTAGCCGCCAAATACATTCCTACTCGTGAAAATATTTCTCTGAATTTATCAGCTCCCACTAAGTTTAATAGCTGAGTTGATTTTGCATATGAAGTGTTTGATTTCTTTTTTCTGTCCTTTGGATAATTATGATGTGCCATTTTATTTGCTCTCCTTTAATTTATAATTTAATAGTTCCCGTGGATTTCCGAACGTTTCATTGACCTTTAAATGCTGGGTACCAGCGAAAGGTTACTTATTATTTATTTTAATCGGCGGGTCAATTTTACCTTTATTATTTTTTATCGTTTTGCTGTTTTAATTTAAACTCTTGAATCGCTTATCTTTACTAAACGAATTTCTTAGGGAGTGTAATGACAGTAGAACAATATCTTGAGAGCGTAAGCAAACGCTATAAACTTGGCAATGCAACTGAGCATTCGTTTCGCGGCGACTTGCAACAGCTGATTGAAAGTCTTGCCCCGGAGATCAGCGCAACCAACGAGCCGAAGAGACAATCTTGCGGCGCTCCCGATTATATTCTTACCAAGAAGGATAACTTGTCCCGCCAAGGCGGGATTCCCATCGGTTTTATTGAAGCTAAAGATATAGGCGACAATGATCTTGATGGTGCAAAGAAAGCGGGCAATAAAGAACAGTTCGACCGCTACAAAGCATCTCTTAACAATTTGCTTTTTACAGATTATTTAGATTTTCATCTTTACCGTGATGGGCAATTCGTTACCAAAATTTCCATTGCTGAAATTCATAATGATGCGATCACTCCTCTGACAAATAACTATGCGGCATTTACAAATCTCATCAAAGACTTCTGCACGCATGTTGGGCAGACAATTAAGAACCCGAAGAAACTTGCAGAGATGATGGCTGGCAAAGCGCGTCTTCTTTCCGATGTTATTGAACAAGCCTTAACAAGCGATGAAACGCATAACGAAGACAGCACACTCAAAGATCAGATGAACGCTTTTAAGCAAATACTCATTCACGATATTACTCAGAAAAGTTTTGCTGATGTTTATGCGCAGACAATCGCTTATGGTATGTTCGCCGCGCGATTGCACGATCCGACACTTCCAACATTCAGCCGGCAAGAAGCTGCTGAGCTGATACCGAAGTCAAATCCATTCTTGCGCAAACTGTTTGGCTACATCGCCGGACCCGATATTGACGACCGTATAAAATGGATCGTTGATAGCTTGGTTGAAATCTTCTTAGCGTGTAACGTTGAAGAGATCTTAACGAACTATGGCAAGTCAACAAAGATGGAAGACCCGATCATTCATTTTTACGAAACATTCTTGAGCGAGTACGATCCGAAACTGCGTAAGGCTCGCGGCGTTTGGTACACACCACAGCCGGTAGTAAACTTTATTGTCCGTGCAGTTGATGATATTCTGAAAACTGAATTTGATCTTCCGCAAGGGTTGGCAGATAACAGCAAGACCAAAATAAAAGTAAACGTGCAAGGAAAAGATGTTGAGCAAGAAGTTCACCGCGTGCAGATACTTGATCCCGCAACTGGTACGGGAACGTTCTTAGCTGAAGTGGTAAAACTTATTTACAAAAAGTTTGAAGGGCAGCAAGGAATCTGGAGTAATTATTTAGAGACGCATTTACTCCCACGCCTTAACGGCTTTGAGTTGCTGATGGCAAGCTACGCAATGGCGCATCTGAAATTAGATTTGCTGTTAACGGAAACCGGATACAAGCCAACCAAAGAGCAACGATTTAGAGTTTACCTCACGAACAGTTTAGAAGAAAGTCATCCCGACACCGGAACCTTGTTTGCTAATTGGTTAAGTACAGAAGCAAACGAAGCCAATCATATTAAAAGAGATACACCCGTAATGGTGGTAATGGGAAATCCGCCGTATAGCGTAAGCAGTAGTAATAAAAGTGAGTGGATAGAAAAACTTACTGCCGATTATAAGAAAGATTTGAACGAACGAAACATACAACCGCTTTCAGATGATTACATAAAGTTCATCCGCTTTGGACAACATTTTATTGATAAAAATGGCAGCGGCGTTTTAGCTTACATTTCAAACAATAGTTTTATTGACGGCATTATTCACCGTCAAATGCGGAAGCACTTGCTTGAAAGTTTTGATAAGATTTACATCCTTGATTTACACGGCAATGCAAAGAAAAAAGAAGTTTGTCCCGATGGTTCGGCCGACCAAAATGTATTTGATATTATGCAAGGCGTTTCTATCAATATTTTTGTAAAGACCGGAAAGAAGAAGAAAAATGAATTGGGGAAAGTATTTCATCATGAATTGTTTGGCAAACGTGAATATAAGTATGAAGTCTTAAAAGAAGAATCCACCAAAAATATTCTGTGGAAAGAATTAGAAGCGAATGAATCCAGTTTCTTTTTTGTTAATAAAGACTTTGAAAATGCGGGTGAATATGAAAGATGGTTTGGAACAGATGAATTATTTAAGATGTATGGAATGGGAATCACAACAAGTAATGACAAAGAATTAATTGATTTTGATGAGAAAATTATTCGGCAAAGGTTTCCCAGTCAATCATACATAAGAAAAGTTAATTATCGATTATTTGATGTTCGTTATATAAACTACGATACAAAATTAATTGAGCGAGCAAGAGAAAAACTCATGTCCAATTTTTTAGATAAAGAGAATCTTGGTTTAGTAAGTTTGAAAGGTATCAGAAATAATTTGTTGAGTAAGTTTAGTATTACAAAATTAATCATTGACAAGTCTATTGTATCTACATTAGACAATGGATATGTTTTTCCTCTCTATCTCTACTCCGAAAGTAACGATCAAAAAAACATAGATCAAACAACCGTAAGAACACCCAACCTCAACTTAGGAATCGTTAAGCGAATAGCAGAGAAACTAAACTTAACCTTCACCAACGAAGTTCTCGACTTCGCTCGAACTGACACCAAAGATACATTTGCACCGATAGACATTTTAGATTACATCTACGCGGTATTACACAGTCCTACTTACAGAGAGAAGTACAAAGAGTTTCTGAAAATAGATTTCCCGCGAGTTCCTTATCCAAAAGATGTGGATACATTCTGGCAGTTAGTAAAACTCGGCGGAGAGTTACGGCAGATACATTTGTTAGAAAGTCCCGTTGTAGAAAACTTTATTACCCAATACCCGATTGACGGAAATAATGTTGTAGGCAAAATACGCTTCGACTTCGCTCAGCATGAGAAGAACGGTAAAGTCTACATCAACGAAACGCAATACTTTGCCAACATTCCGGAAATTGCATGGATCTTTTATATTGGCGGATACCAGCCGGCGCAGAAATGGCTCAAAGACCGCAAAGGGCGTAAACTTGAATTCGATGACATTCAACATTATCAAAAAATAATCGTGGCGCTCACAGAAACAAATAGGCTGATGGCTGAAATAAATAAGATAGAGATAGAATAGTAAAATCGCCGGCAAGTCATTGGACCATTGTATAAAATCGTTCCGGGAATAGCAATTGGAGATGAAAATTTTACCTAATAATTAGTTCAAATGAAAAGACAAATATTTGTCCAGTTTTTTAGCAAATAAACTGGACATTTTGCTATCTTTGCAATAGAAATATAGAACATGAAAACCGTTGAATACATAGCGTTTACCATAGACAGATTGCCCAAGGGCTATGTGTTCACCTATGCCGATTTTGTTACCAAGGTGAACCGCAAGGAAGCCGTCATCAAAACCTTGAACCGTATGGCAGCCTCCGGTAAAATAGTAAAACTGGCAAAGGGTAAATTCTACAAACCCGAAACCACCGTCTTCGGCAACTTACAGCCCAACCAAGCTCAAGTAGTAAAAGACCTATTAGAAAATAATGGTAAACTCATCGGCTACCTTACCGGCTACAGCATATACAATCAATTGGGATTAACCACACAAATAAGTAATATCATTCAGATAGGTAAAAACGAAACCCGTCCATCGTTTAAACGAGAGCGCTACACCATCTCCTTCATCAAACAAAAAAACACAATTACGAGAGAAAACATTCCTTTATTGCAAATCTTGGATTCCATACGGTACATAAAAAAAATACCGGATACTACTACTGCATCAGCTTGCAAACGATTTTTAGGCATTATTAAAGATTTACAAGAAAAGGATAAAGCTACTTTAATACGATTGGCTTTGAAATACCCGCCCGCTACTCGTGCATTTCTGGGGGCATTAGTTGAAGAAAATGGAAATAGTTCACTGACCGAATTACTTCGCAAATCATTGAATCCGATTACTGTTTATAAATTGTCGGGAGTAAGCATAATATTGTCAACTGCCGAAAAATGGAATATTAGATGAAGCTGCATAGCGACATAAAGTTTTTTGGAGATACCGTCAGAGTTGCATCGCAAAATCTGCGCATCAACGAAGTGTTTGTAGAAAAAGATTATTGGATAACGCTTGTGTTAAGCCGTTTAGCGAAAAGTAAATATGCATCGGAAACAGTTTTTAAAGGAGGCACATCACTATCAAAAGGATTTGGCTTAATAGACCGTTTTTCAGAGGATGTTGACATTGCCATAATTGACGAAAACAATAAATCTGGAAACGAAATAAGAACCATTATCAGAACAGTTGAAAAAGAAATGACAAAAGAACTGACTGAGATAAAAATGGAGGGTGTAACCAGCAAAGGTTCAAAATTTCGTAAATCAGTATTTGAATATGCAAGTATAGATGCAAAAAACAAAAACAACAAACTGATTGTAGAAGTAAACTCTTTTGCCAATCCCTTTCCATTTCAACCACTTACTATAAAAAGTTTGTTGTTCGATTTCTTAACCAAAACAGACAATGAGAAATTTGTTGAGCAATACGATTTACAGCCATTCAAAATAAATGTGCTGAACAAGGAACAAACAATGCTCGAGAAGGTGGTTTCGCTGATTCGATTTTCTTTTGAGGCTAATGCATCAGAAAGTCTATCAAAAAAAATCAGACACTTTTACGACTTATATTTTTTAATGAAAGATGAAGAATGTGCCGCATTTATTAAGTCAGCAAATTTCAAACAACAATTCAATCAAATAGTGAACCACGACAAAGAATTATTTGATGAACCCGCTGGATGGCATACAAAATCAGTCACGGAATCACCATTGATTACCGACTTTGATAATATTTGGAAACAGCTGAGAGATATTTACAAAACAGAACTTTCGGCATTAGCGTATACAACAATACCCGATGAAAAGAACGTTGCTGAAACTTTTAACGAATTAATAAAACTGATTCAATGAAATCCAACGAAGAAACATTATAACATGCAATCACAGAGTTGTTTGTATCGGGGCAAGTCTAATGAACAACGTAAACAAAAAATAGGAGAACCATGACATGGAAGTAAAAATAGAAGATAACAAGCTCATCATAACTATTGAGCTACAGAAGCCAACACCCAGTGCATCCGGTAAAACATTAGTGGTCGCAACTACTCATGGAAACACCCAAACTCAATGTATCGTAGACGGTAAGCCTTTAGTGATCGGTCTGAACGCATACATTAAAAAATGATCCCTGCGGGTTTCAGCAAAACTACGTTGGTTCAAAAAGATTCAGACTAAACCCCAGATTTCCGGTTTGACATATCGGATACGTTCGTTAATTTTAACTATGGAATTTAAATCACTATCATTGTGAGAGTTCATTGATTTAGACAACCGTACAGTACTGTACAATTCAGACACGGAAAGCTTTGTTTTTAGCTTATTTTCTAAAGAAACCGACTTGTTTGTAATCAGCAGGTTGCGGGTTCGAGTCCCATTTCCAGCTCAAAAAAGCCTCGAAAATTAAACGTTTTCGAGGCTTTTTGTTTTAAAATTTTCAAGAATCCCGATTATTTAGTGCCTTAACAAAAAAGTTCGTGTAATAATTGGCAGAATATTTTAAATATGTTGAAATAGAAATCAGAAGCAAGAATTCAGAATGAAAATTCTTCTGACTTCTTAGTTCAACTAGCGTTAAGTTTTTGGTTTTGGCTTATCCAGGTTAGGAATTGAGAATTAGGAATTAATCACGGTTGGGAAAATTATCGAGGACAATTTCTTTGCGGAAAAACCGGATTATTTTAGACAGAAATATTAATAGAAGATTAAGTGTCTTCCTTCATCAGGTTCGTAAAATGTATTGTGAGATTCCAAATAGTTATAGAGATCATCATAATTATCATAATGCAGCATAGTACTAAATGTGTGGGTTCGGGCTAACATCTCTACGTATAGTACAAGGTCCTTTTGATTTGTTATTCGTTTTAACGTTAGCAAATAATCATCACGATAAACTGTGGGAACTATAATCTTGCATTGGTTTTGATTTACTAATTCAGCATTCATCATTACTCTCGCAATTCTACCGTTGCCATCTTCAAAGGGATGAACTTCGCTTACGAGAAACATTATATAAACTGCACGGGCGAAAGGATTTGTTAATGCTTTGTAATATTCGAATCCACGAATTAATGTGCCGCGTACAAGTTTATAATCTACAAAGAAAGTATTTCCGGCTCAATTATTTCTCTCTTTAAATTGACCGGGATTTTTAGCCGCACGTGCAGAGAGTAACATTTTATGACGTGATTGAAGAAGAAAAGATATTGGGGAGATTCAGGGTAATTAAGAAAAACGATCCAACAACGGAATTTTTAACATCAACCGAGATTGCAGAAAAAATATTTGAGGAGAAGCAAATAACTAATGCAATTACAAGACAAATTGGGATGGTGTTAAATAAATATCAATTCGAGAAAATAAGTAAAAGAACTTCCGGTCAAAGTATAAAGAAATGGGCTGTAAAAGAAATTACTGTCTTAGATAAAGCCGGAGAGAGTTCTTTTTAGTGTGGTAAGTGGTAAGATTTTGGTAAGAGGAAATTCATTCGGAATTATTAATATTATCATATGCGGTTGTGTGGTAAGTGTAGTAACTGAAAATTGAAAAAGACAAAAAAAATAAAAGAGGAATTGAAGTTCTAATAAATAATCTTGGGTGTTTAAGAAAACCAGTCACCATGTTACCACTTACCACAAAAAACAGAGAATTCTTGCAACAGCTTTACTCATCCCTCAAATTCTGTTGCTGTAGGTGAGCATAGATTTGAGTCGCAGTTAGGGATTCGTGTCCAGTAATTCTTTAACACTACAACTCATAATCTTAAGCTTATTTTAATAAGGTTATTCTTCATACGTGTAGAAATTTATAGAGAATTAAATTGGAAGTGAAAGAGTGAGTACATATATTTCGATAAGAAACGAGTAAAGAGTTCTGGTTAATAAAACTAATCCGATATTAACTAATGAGGATAAAATGAAATTCAGAAAATTCACAAATCTATTTAGTTTACTAATTGTTTTTCTCATTGCTTTTATCGCTATCTCATGTAAAGAATCTTCATCACCTACCGGACCACAAATCAAAACTTTAAATTCAGAGACCATTGAAAAGCTACAAACAGCCACCGATGAAATAATGATGAATACCCAAGCCCCGGGTCTGATGGCTTATATCGGTGTTGATGGAGAAGGTGAAGGAATATACATTACACGGGGCGTCTCCAATTTAGTTACAAGTGAGCCAATGAGTATTAATAACTATTTTAGAATTGGAAGCATTACAAAAACAATTACTACCGAGGCGGTTCTGATATTAGTTGACGAAGGCAAAATTGATCTGAACCAATCGATCTCTTTTTATTTACCCGATTTAAAAATTCCAAGCGGAGAAAAAATTACAATTCCAATGCTTGCAAATATGACAAGCGGTTTGTATGACTATGCTGATGAGGATTTAATAAATTCTTTGTCAAATTCGCATGGACAAAAAGTTTTCACTCCGGACCAACTTTTAACTGGGGCTTTCAGTTATCCTATGCGATTTGAACCGGGAACAAAATACGAATACTGCAATACCAACTATTTGCTGTTAGGATTATTAATTACAAAAGTGACGGGAAAACCCGTCATGGATATATTTACTGAAAAAATATTTCAACCGTTGGGAATGAAAAACACGTTTTGGCCAAACACAAGCTACATGCCTTATCCTTATTCTCATGGCTATTTCCTCGAGAGCAATAATTCTTTAACAGATGTAACAAATTGGAATCCATCTTGGGCAGATGCAGCAGGATGTCTTATATCAAATTTCTCCGACCTGAAAATATGGGCAAAAGAAGTGAATGAAAGAAAACTACTTTCCGATAAAATGAAAAGTGTAAGATATGCATGGGTTGATGGCGATATTCCCGGGGTTACATCCTCTGGGTTTGGTCTTGAAAAAGCTTGGGATTGGATTGGTAAGACGGGAGCTATAATGGGTTATAACAGCCAGTTATTCTACAATCCGATTAAGAAAATTACAATTCTTATAAATACTAATTCTATGGACGGCTATCCCGCATCTTCAACATTTGCGGCATTTGCTAACATCTTGGCTCCTATTAAATAAACTGACCGGCTGAAAGTTCATTAAATATTAAATGAAGGAAATAAAATGAAATTCTGGAAATCTACAAATCTATTCAGTTTACTAATTGTTTGTCTCTTTGCATTTATCGCTATCTCATGTAAAGAAGAAAATTCATCACCTACCGCACCACAAAACAAAATATTAAATGCAGAGACCATTGAAAAGCTGCAAGCCGCCGCCGATAAGATAATGATGGAAAAGGCTATGCCGGGCCTGATTGCATATATAGCCGTAGAAGGCGAGGGAGAACTTTACATTTCCCGCGGCGTCGGTAATCTGGCTACAAGCGAACCAATGAACATTAACAACTACTTCAGGGTGGCAAG
>JALNWB010000017.1 GCA_023231105.1 Ignavibacteriaceae bacterium
AACTCAAACTTAAGGAAACGTATTCAATATGTCAATGAACTTTTTGAGAATATAACTTCTCAGAAGAAATACTTGGGATAACTTAGCCCAAGTATTTCTTCTTGACTTTTAACGGAATAACTCAGTGGTAAAAAAGAGCACCATCCGTCATTTTACCTTACTCAACAACATTTTCACTCTATCCGGATCAATCGGGTTATACCACTTCCCTTCCTGCTTAAAATAAGACCCGATGATGAAAGCATCACAATATGCAAGATATACATTAATATTTTCGGCAGTAATTCCCGAACCTGCGAGCACCAGCAAACCAACATTACTCTTTACTGATCTGATTTCGGTTAATGAGGGTTCTTTCCCTGTGCTGCTTCCGGTAATAATAACACCGTCACTTAAAAAGAATTCAGCAGCTTTAGCAGTCTCAACAATATCAATATCAGCAGTAATGCTGTGCGAACTATGTTTCTTCTTAATGTCTGTAAAGATCAAAATGTTTTCCGCACCAATTTGTTTTCTGTATCTAAGCAGTTCACCCGCATCAGAATTAAATGTTCCTTCATCGGCAACATGAGCAAATACAAATCCTTCCGCTCGAATAAAATCAGCTCCGGCAGAATTGGCAGATGCAATCGCTTCTTTGTTAGCTCCCGCAAGTATTTGGATACCGAGTGGCAAATCAATTTGTCTTTTTATTTCATAAAGAATGACGGTCATAATTGTGGTAATTTCAGATCCGACATTGCGGTTAAGGTAAGGGACGTCATGCATATTCTCTATCATCAACACCGGAATTCCTAATGATCGATAGATCGCAGCTTCTTCAACCGCTTTTTCAATAATCGCTTTTACGTTTCCTTTATACTTTGGTGTGCCGGGCAGTGCATCCACGTGTATCATCCCGATAATTGGTTTGTGAAGATTGAAGAGGTTCATTTTACGTTCTATATTAATGGAAGAATAATTGTTGAAGAGAAAAATCTTCAAACAACAAATGCAAAATGATTTATTCTTAAGAGAATAAAAAGAGTTAATAATTTTAAAATAAAAAATCCTTCAAAACAATATGCTTTAAAGGATTTCTTGGCGGAGAGAGAGAGATTCGAACTCTCGATACCGGTTACCCAGTATAACAGTTTTCGAGACTGCCGCATTCAACCGCTCTGCCATCTCTCCGTTTAATAATTTCATTTTCGAGACTACCGCATTCTCAGCCAAAGGCTGGTGAGCCTCTGGCTCAAACCACTCTGCCATCTCTCCGTTTAATAATTTCTTACTTTCGTAGAGACTTGCCATGGCAAGTCTCTATTTATTCGGAATTCCTAATTCCTAATTAAATTAAGCTTACCCCAAAGATAATCAATAAGCCGGCTAGAAATGAAATGATGACCAGGGCTTTATGATTCTTTAGCAACTCACCAAACACTGCGTGGAAGGAAAGATAGACAAATCCTCCTGCAATATGGGCTTCAACAAATGCCAACCAATACATGTTAAAATATTTTGCGAGAAATAAATCTCCGATAAGTGCACCAAAAACTGTTGCTGATTCTACAAAAAATACATATTGTAAAATTTTCCCTTTTGTATAGTTCGCCCCAACCATCAAAGAAGCCAATGCTAAACCTTCCGGGAATTTGTGAGCCAACACTGCTATAAAAATTGAATTTGCTTTCCCGTGGGCACTTATTCCACCGGTAGATAACGCCAATCCATCCAGAAAAGAATGGAAAGATAAAGCCGTGAAGAGCAAAAGGACTATTTCGGAAAATCTTTTCGTCGTCTGTTCATCAAAATGAGAAGCAGAACAAGCCGGACAAACATGAAAGTAATACTTGCTTATCACCCAGAAGAGCAAATAACCGGAAAAAGTTGATAAAATTAACTGAATAACCGAAAGATTTATGGAAGCTTCCGGCAAAATTCCAATTACAGCCGCACCCAACAAAGCTCCGGCAGAAATTGAGATTAAGCTGCAAAGCTCTTTATGGTCAAGCTTTACAAAAAATATTAATCCTGCTCCAAGCAGCGCTGAAAAGAGAGCTAAAACCGATTTCTCTAAAATTGTATAATCCATTTCACTTTTTTGATAAATCTAAACTTCAATTTAAAACTTTTCTAACGGATAGAGAAATAATTTTACAATGAATTTGCTCAAAGCTGAATAAATGTTGGGAAAGAAGGTCAAAAAAAATTATATTTGCATCGTAAAAAATAAATTACGGACGGGTGCAGGAGTGGTTGAACTGGCTACCCTGGAAAGGTAGTGTACCCGCAAGGGTACCGTGGGTTCGAATCCCACCCCTTCCGCAAGAGAAAAAAACCGGCTTATTCATTAGAGCCGGTTTTTTCTTTTTTACAGATCAATCCAAATCTTCCGACTTATTTTCCCACAAGTGGGTTTTCGTTTCTTCAACTATAACTTTGCTTAACAAGAGAAGAGCAATCAGATTTGGAACAGCCATCAGCGCATTCGTAATGTCTGCAAAAGTCCAAACAATGTGCAACGATAACACAGAACCGATTAAAACAGAAACAACCCAAGCCCATCGATAAGGTTTAATTATTTTAGAACCAAAAAGATATTCAGCAGCCTTTTCTCCATAATAAGACCAGCCAAGTATCGTTGAGAAAACAAATGTCAACAAACCAACTGTTAATATTATTGGACCAACAACCGGAATGTCAGCAAAAGCATTTTGTGTAAGAGTCGCTCCGTTTAATCCATTTATCCATTCACCGGAGTTAACAACAACTAAACCGGTCAAGGCACAGACGACAACTGTATCCCAAAATGTGCCGGTTGATGAAACCAAAGCCTGACGAACCGGATTCTTTGTCTGTGCAGCAGCGGCTACAATTGGAGCGCTTCCTAAACCGGACTCATTTGAAAATAATCCTCGCGCAATTCCATAACGAATGGCTTCTTTAATCGTGGCTCCCGCAAATCCACCAATAACCGCATGACCTGAGAACGCACTAGAAAAAATCAATCCTATAGTATGTGGAAGAGTTGTATAATTGATAACCAGAATAATGATGCAACCAAGCACATAAAATATTGCCATGAACGGAACTAACTTTTCGCAAACATTTGCAATCGATTTTATTCCACCGATAATGACTACCGCGGTTAAAACCATTAGAACAATTCCTGTTATCCAGGGCGATATATGAAAGGATGATTCAACTAAGGAAGAAATGGAATTCGCTTGCACCATACTTCCAATACCGAAAGCGGTAACGGAAGTAAACGCTGCAAATAATACTGCTAGCCACTTCATCTTTAATCCTCTTTCAAGAACGTACATTGGACCACCGGAATATTCTCCTTCTTTATTAAGAATGCGGTATTTAACCGATAGCAGCGCTTCAGAGTATTTTGTCGCAATTCCAAAGACTCCGGTAAGCCACATCCACAATACGGCGCCCGGTCCGCCGGCAGCAACTGCGGTAGCAACACCCACAATATTTCCCGTTCCGATAGTTGCAGCTAACGCCGTGGTTAAAGCTCCAAATTGACTAATATCGCCTTCACCTTCTTTCTTTTTTGATAAAGATATTTTAATTCCCTTACCAATAAAACGCTGAATAAATTTCAGGCGGAAGGTTAAATAAATGTGCGTTCCGAAAAGGAGAATTAATAAAGGATAACCCCAGATAAAATCACTGACTTGTGTTAAGAGCTGTTCAACTGATGCCATGCGTTAGTTCCTTCAATTAAGAGAATTATTGCTTTCAAAATAACGTATGCAGCTTAATTCACAAAACAAAGAACAAATAAAAAGGTACATCTCAAAAGAATTAAATTGTACACTGAGCGAAGTCGAGGAATCTCTTTCATAAATTAATTCAATTTTTAACTGAATCAGTTTGAGCAATTAAATATTGACGAATTAGATTGCTTTGATCCATGTCCAGATGAGCTTTTTTCTCCATACGAACTAACACACTTTCCCAGTCTCCTTTTGCAAATTTTTCTCTTTGATAAAGAGCATGGCAACCGCCGCATTTATCTTTGTACAATTGTTCCGCTGTTATATTCCCATTAGCGTTTTGTTTAATTGATCTTTCGCTCGAGCAACCCGCGAATGCCAACAAAACTAATATTTGAAGGGAGATTAACTTCATAGTTCTATTCCCAGTATTGTTCTTATCTCATATTTCTCATGTCCGGTTAAATCCAAACCGGATTTTACCGCAGGCTCCCCGGTAACCTGAGCTAAAAAATTAACGGTGAAATAGAATTTATCAGTTAAAAGATTTATTGAAGGACCGATAAACAAAGCAGAATTTGCTTTCCGTCCATAAATATTGTTAAAGTTACTATGATTTTTGAATTCAAGGCTTGCCGCAAAAGTTGGGGTAATATCATATCCTAAACCGCCGGTAAGTTCAAAACTCGTTTCGTGTTTGTTAGCAATTACATCTCTTCCAATTTCGCCGGTAATATTAAGTGCTGTAATGATGCTTCCTATTCGCTTAGATAAAATTAGTTTTGATTCATACTCAATTTCAGAACCAGCATATGTTAATTCAAAATAAACTGCGGGATCAACCATATATTCGCCGAGTTCGGTTAAGCGGTAACGGAATTCGACCGCAGTTCCGGCAAATGCAAATTCTTTAGATGAGGTAGTAGGGTTTTCAATTTGCTGACTATTGAAATTCATGTAAAACGAAGTGGTAAGTCTATCGGTAATACCATATTCAAATTCCATTCTTGGTTGAAACCGATAGTAATAGCCTTCTGCTTTTCCAATTCGAGCCGTATTCCATAATTCAAATTCAAATGCTTTCGCAGGTAAAGTATTTGCCATGTACGAACGCCCAAAATATCTTCTATCTGCTTGGCTTGAACTGGTTAATAATAAAAAGAGAAAGAGCAAGAGGACCAAAATCATGTTTTTCATTTAAGAAACCTTTAAATTGATACTGATTTATTTTTAAGATTTATCTGCGAAGAATAATCTTATGATTATTTAGACCTAATATAAATAACATTTTCCAAATGTGCAAAAAATTGAACCGGAGTAACAAAAGAATGCGGTCATATTATGAAATTACTATTGAAACCGAGCCGTTTAAAGCAGAAGTATTGAGCGGATTATTATGGGAACTTCAACCGTTAGGCATAGTAGAACTTGACCATTCATTGGTCTTAAGTTTTGATGCCGAAGAAAGACTTGAAGAAACTGTTAAAAACTTCTTACAGCATTTGGTTGAGAGCGCTGTTATCAATTCATTTGAATATTCTTTAAAAACAATTGAAGAAATTAATTGGAATGAAGAATGGGAAAAAAATCTTAAAGTTATTAAGGTGACTGACCGGATTGTGATAAAACCTTCATTTAGAGAATACTTCCCTGCCCCGGATGAGATAGTTATAACGATTGATCCGAAAATGTCTTTTGGCACCGGTGAGCATCAAACCACAAAATTAATGCTCTCTATGTGTGAAAAATTTATTGAACCAAAGACAAGAGTCCTAGATGTTGGAACGGGAACGGGAGTACTTGCAATCGCATCGGTTTTACTTGGTGCAGATTACGCTTTGGGAATTGATAATGACGATTGGTGTTACGAAAATGCTCTTGAGAATATTGATCAGAATCATGTTTATGGGAATGTTGAATTCCGGTTGGCGGAGATTGGAAACATTGCTGAACATGATTTCGATTTCCTCCTCGCAAATATCCAAAAAGATGTGTTGCTAGTTATAGCAAAGGATATAGCTGTAAAAGTAAAAGAAGGTGGAATAATTATTTTATCCGGTTTACTGTTTACCGATGAGGCTGATATTCTTGAAAGTTACACAAAATTGGGTCTTTCTTTCGTAGATAAAATGCAATTGGACGAATGGATTTCATTAGCATTCAGAAAGGAAACGATATAATAGTTTTATTTAGAGACTTGCCATGGCAAGTCTCTACAGTTGTTATAAATATTTTGCTCTTCTGATAGTCTGCCGTCATCGACTTTAAATAACTATTTTATTTGTTTCTCGTAAACCATTTTTGAGACATTTAGTATCCGACAATTTCGTTCAATAACTGAGTTTATTTCATTCGGTGGAAACGGTAGTTTTGTTTTGGATATAACTATTTCTGCCATAGTAACTTTTTGTACCCATTCTGTATTGAGATCTATAAAAATATCTCCAAAGTAATGTGAACGACCGAACGTATTTATTGTAATATTTGGCATTGGTTCCATAATCATTTTGAATGAGCTTTCTCCCGCATCATAATGAATAATGGCTGTTTCTTTTTCATTTACTTTACTCAATCCCATTAATTCCAAAGTCACTTCCCCATTTTCAAAATAGGAACCATCTTTAATAGATGTTCCTAAATTAACCGGAGGTTTTGAATGTGACGAGTAATGAACGACTTTATCCCCGATTTTGTGTAGGTCTTGAATCCCTTTCTGTCCATCGTTTGCTTCAGCGAAAACATTACAAAATCCATGGAAATCTATAAACGAGTTATAAATTAAATACATTTTTTCGGGTGGAAAACTAATATGATTTTGGTCAACCAAATTTTCAAATTTCTTGTGATCAATTCCAAAAACTTGATAGTTTTTATCTTGTCCGGTGCCTTCCGGAATAAGATGATAGTTCCATCCTGCAAGCGACGGAATGGTTTTGGTGATTGTATCATTTGTTCGAACTTCAAATCTTGAACATTCATAGAAGGCTTCCCCGGTTTTCTCAGCCGGTGTATATTTCAAATATAGGATATAATTATCCTTTCCTGCTATTGTTCCATCCGAGTTGAACGACTTCACTTCGGTGTTGTAAATAAAAAATTGTTTTTCACTGCTCCTGGTACCACCCAATTGGAAACTGTGATTAAAAATTTCCAAATCGCTTGATTTACTTTGAGCAGTAATTGCAATGCTGCCCCAAATCATTATCAATGTACAAATCAGTATTTTGTTAAGTTTCATTTTATTCTCCATTGTGTTAGTAATTATCGTTTTTGTTTTATTAATTGCTCTACCATATCAAGATATGCTTGAAATGCTTTTAATCCATTCTCCGTTACTTTGCATGTGGTTAATGGTTTTTTATCTACAAATCGTTTTTCAATTGAGATATAATTTATGTTTTCCAGTTTTTTTAAATGCGCACTTAAATTCCCATTCGTGGTATTTACCTCTTTGCAAAGAGAAGTAAAATCAATTTCATCTACGGATGAAAGTATGGCAAGTATCGCAAGCCTCAAACGTGAATGGAGAATTTCGTCTATATTTTTATGATCAAATTGCATGCTTTTGGTTAACCTTTTTCCATTTTTTGTAGATTATCGTAGCCGGAATTAATTGTAAAATGAAAACCATTATTGCAAAAAAGATCGACATGAATTGTAATTCCAAAAAATACTTCCAGACACCTATAATAATTGCAGTTAACCACCACAGACCAGCTAGAACCTTCATAAATTTAAAGTCATTAATTACTCCTGTAAGCAGATACCCAATAGCTAAAATACTTGCGCAGGTCGCCATAAATGTAGGAGATGTCATTCCCGATGTAGGAATGGATAATACGAAAAGAATCACTATTGACAATCCGCAAGCAAGCCAGACAGCACTAAATACTTCTGACCCAAAAGTCTTTATTCTCTGTTGTTTTTCTACTTTTATTGAGACTAACAGATTAAGTGCAACCATTAGAACAATTAAAAATATCCACGTAAATGGCACGTATCTGTCCATTCCCGCAAAACTCATCACCATCGATAGTGGAACTCCAATTGCGATTACAACTCCATTAATTATATAACTGAGACCGTTATCTACCAATATCCTTTGATTATCTTCAATAATCTTCCTAATAAAAAGGATGTCGTCTTGAACTTTTTCTTCTTCCATTTTTGCTCCATTTCAAATTATTGTTACAAACATGTTTGCAATATAAACTTGTTTACGATAATTGTCAAGTGTTTTTTTTCAGATAATGAATCATTTAAGTTTTCAACACGAAAAAAATTGTTTTGTTATTTAAGACAGGCAATTTCCTTAATATTGGATCAATATTATTTCGAAATAGTTCTTTTGGAGAATTTATGAAATCGAAGGTCTTGATCTTAGTATTGGTTCTTCTTTTAACGCTTCCCTCTTTTACACAACAAAATTCCAATAAATGGAGTAAATTAGATTATCTTATTGGTAATTGGAAAGGTGAAGGAAGCGGTAAACCGGGGCAAGGGGATGGGACGTTTTCATTTAAATTGGATCTGGATAAAAATATTCTTGTCCGTACGAGTCATTCGGAATATCCGGCAAGTGAAGGAAGACCTGCCGCTAATTATAGCAAGGGATATTGCTGCAAAAGTTAAAGAAGGTGGAATAATTATTTTATCCGGTTTTCTGTTTTCCGATGAAGCCGATATTCTTGAATGTTACACAAAATTGGATCTCTCTTTCATAGATAAAATGCAATTGGACGAATGGATTGCTCTTGTGTTTAAAAAATAATTTTCCAATCCCGAAATCGTCAGTGCGAAATACTTCAGAAATGAAGATGTTTTTTAGAAGTTGAATATTATTAACGGAGTACATAGACATATACTCCGTTATTGTGTTAATTATTTTATTCAGTTGGCAAAATATTTTTTGCTATGGATAGATTAATTTCCGTTTCTGTTCTGCGAATCGGTTTCATTCCCAAAAGCAACCTTGTTATGTTAAATCGTTTAACAAATAATTCATAAATCAGCAGACTCACTCCAAATGTGATTATTACCAACAGAACAAATTTCGGTAATACTCCCCAATCAAGTTGAATAATATAGTACGCGAAAATTAATTCAACACTCTGATGAAGAATGTATAACGGGTATACCGATTCATTGGCATAAGTGAGCACACTACTTGGTTTATTCAAAAGAACTCTTCCATATCCAAGAATTGCATAAAGTAATGATGGAATCATCACCATTTTGAAAACTCCATAGACATAAAGAAACCAATCTGCATTCTCATCAACAATTTCGAAAGTCGGACCCCAGACAAATAACGCTAGCACTAAGGTTGGTATAAGTGCCTGAATTAATGATTGTTTTCTTTTTGCGACAAGTATATCCCAGAAACCATCAACTGCAGAAATGCTAAAACCCACAATAAATAAAGTTAAAGATACGCTGTGCAGATACCAGTCATCAATTAATCCATGCGTCTCAGGATATTTTTCCGCAAGCGTGTAATAATAAATTAACATTGGAAACATAAGTGAATAAATAGCATTAGGATGCCTTTTCAAAAATGATCCGATTCTATTTCTAAAACTGAGTGATTTTTCATTTCGTAAATATTTGAAAAGCGGATAAGCGACTAATGAATAAATAAAAATATAAAGAACATACCAGAGATGATGCCAGCTTAAACTTCCACCCAAAGGATATGGCACGAAATTGAAAACTGTTTTCCAGAATTCCCAATAACTTGAAAATTGGATCCCATGAAATATTCTATCATAATAAATTTGCGGCGGAACAATTACAAACATTCCAAATATAAGTGGGATCAAAAGTCTTTTGCAGCGTTCAGCAAAAAATGTTTTTCCTATTCTTGTTCCCATAGAATGATAAAGAACGATTCCAGAAATCATAAATAAAAGTGGCAGTCGCCATTGATGCAGAAAAGCCATCCATGTTTCAAACCACTCGACAGTTTCAGAATTCTTTAAGTGAAATTCCCACGGAACGAAAATCATTCCGACGTGGAAGAATATTAAAATATAGAATGCTATTACACGCAGCCAATCTATATCGTGACGTCTTTCTTTTGTTTCCATTGCAGTTCCTTTTGTTTGTTAATTCTGAGGCGAAAAATATTGTGTGATTCAATATTCCAAACGCTATATGTCACGAGAGGGATTATTTTATCTATAAGACGGAAAAGCTTAATTATTTAAATCGAGTTATCATGGCAGAAATAATGTTGTAAACGGATTATCAACTCAAATTCACTAACAATAGAGATTCAAATCCCGTTCATGGTTAATAAATACCCGCTTATGACAGAATAAGTGTTTTGATGAATTCATTTGATAATGTTTTGACCGGAAATTCCTTTAATTTTGTGAAAGAATTAATAAACAATGAAGACTATGTCACAGCGATTTTTCAAAAAGAAATATCAAACGTTTTTATTTTTCTTTTTACTGGCTAATGTAAATGCGCTTTTGAACTTTTCAGTAATCGTAAGCACGATACTTGTTGAAGGGGGAAAACCGGACATTCTTTTACATACTATTTTTGAATTGACGGGTTCTTATTCTTTCTTTTCGCTTACACCATTAATGCTGATTCTTTTTGACAAGCTTCCGCTAAAGAAAGAGAAATTATGGATTCGTATCCCTTTATACTTTCTTGCTGCCGGATGTTTGGGAGTTATGCATACTACTATTATGTATGTTAGCAGATCGCTCATCTTTGATTTAGCCGGATGGGGAGCTTATGAGTATGGTTATTTCCCATACCGTGTTCTTATGGAAACGCTAAAACTGTTATTAGGTTTTTGGGTTTTATTTGGTGTTTATAATCTTTTAAAGATTAATAAGGAACGTCAAGCAGAACAATTGCGCGCCCTTCAATTGGAAGAAGAACTTACAAAAAACAGATTGCAAACCTTGCAGGCACAAATTAATCCTCACTTCCTTTTTAACACGCTTAACATGATTTCATCAACTATGTACGAAGATATTCAATCAGCCGATAAAATGATTGCGAATCTCAGCGATCTACTCCGTATTTCATTAAAGAACAACCCGGAAGAAACGATTAGTCTGCGGAAAGAAATTGAAATTCTAAATCTCTATTTAGAGATTATGAAAGAACGGTTTAAGAACAAGCTGGAAATAGTTTTGCACATTGATGAATCAACAAATAAAGCCCTTGTTCCCTCTTTCCTATTGCAACCATTGGTTGAAAACTCGATTAAACATGGAATGGAAACTCTTAACTTGTTAAAGATTGAAATCACTTCCATTTTTGAAAAAAATAATCTAGTTCTTTCGATTAAAGATAATGGACCTGGAATGAAAGATATCTCAAAAAATATTCTGAATAATGGAATTGGTTTATCTAACACTTATGAACGTTTGCAAAAATTATATGGTAATAATTTTGAATTCAGTTGGGAGAATTTGGAATCCGGAGAACTATTAATGAAAATTGTATTACCGTTATTAAAATAAATTTATGAGAGCTTATGAAAATTTTAATTGCAGATGATGAAAAACCGGCACGAAAGAAAATCATTTCATTTCTGAAAAGTCTTGCACTAAATGATGAATTGATGGAAGCAGAAAATGGAATTGATGCTGTTGAAAATATTTTAAATAAAAAACCGGAACTCGTTTTTCTCGATATTCAAATGCCGGGTTTAACTGGATTTGATGTTATTAGAGAAGTTGGGATTGACAAAATGCCGGCAGTTGTGTTTGTAACCGCTTACGATCAATATGCTATTGATGCTTTCGAAGTAAATGCGGTTGATTATCTCTTAAAACCTTTTGATAAAGAGCGTTTTATAAAATCATTCAACCGCGCAGTCGAGCAAATCACCTTGACGAAAAGTAAGAATGAGAGCATCAAAAATTTATTGAAAGAAATTGTTCATGAAAAAAAGACAGTTGAAAAACTCTTAGTGAATATAGGAGCCCGGTACTTTTTTGTTAATTCTCACGAGATCATTTATATCTCATCGGCAGAAAAGTATGTTGAACTGAATACTACAAAAGGCAAATATCTTTATAGAGAAACGATGAATAATCTAGAATCAGCGCTCGACAAAAATAAATTTGCCAGGATTCACCGCTCTTATATTGTGAACGTCGATTACATTCAGGAGATGCAACCCTGGTCTCATGGAGATTTTGTTATTCTCTTAAAAAACGGAGAAAAAATTTCTATGAGCAGAAGATACCGGGATAATTTGTTTAACGAGAAGGTCGCCGAATAAATTGCTGTTTTTAAACTCATTTGAGGATTCAATTTACTTAGCCAATCAAATATTATTGATCCAGATTCCTGGTTAGCATCAGAACTGGAAAAGTATTTCCTACCTATACTTGACATTCTATCAAAACATTTCTAAGTTAGTTTGTACAAATAATTAACAAATTAGGTGACATTATTTCTTTGTTTGCTTTTTATAGAAAAAAAATCCCTAACAAGACAAATAATAAATTGTCCTCTCCCCTCTCACATTCTTCAATAGATAATCCCGCAAACACAATTACACTGCTTAATCAAATAACAACGTTTTTAGAACAATGTATAGTTGCAGACGTTGAATCATAACAAAGAGGTTAATATGAAAAGATTATATTTCTTTCTGATAATAATGCTCTTACTTACCAGTTTAAGTTTCACTCAAACAATCAATCAAATTCCCCTTAACCCCGAACATTTAGGAACTGCATGCAAAGCTGTCTGCGGAACTTATTATAACGGCAGCACCTGGATTTTCTTTGACGATTATCATCAAAACTCAACTCTTCTTAATTATTTGCACTATGTAAAAGCTAAGGCAAACGGTTTAGACATTGAACTGGTGAAAGATGAAACAACATCAAAATCAATTTATGATTTTAATTTCAAAGATCGTTTTTTTTCTAGCATACAACCCGCTTGCGCCGTTTTTAACGGAATGCTTTATTTATTTGTAACTAAAAGTGACGACAAAGTCTGGTACACATATTACGACGGAACAACATGGATTGAACCAGTACAATTAACTTATAATTTTGGAAGTACTTCCGGTAACGTTACAACTGTTGCAAGCGTTGCAGCTACAACTCTTAATGGTAAGCTTTATCTCTTCTTTCAGTTAGACACACCAAAAAAGGAAATCTATTATGTAACAACGGTTAATGGTACAAATTGGATTACACTGGCAGCGGTTCCCATGGGTAGTTATACATCTAGACCTGAAGGCAATATTTCCGCTACAACTTTTTCTTCTCTAAAGGATACGAAAGAACACATAATGATAGCGTTTCCATTTACTAATAACGAGTGCAAAATCATGTGTTTTGATGATACTCAAGGCTGGTATTTACAAAATACTCTGACGGGTTCACTGGTTTGGGGCACCGGTTTATCGCAAGGATCGAGAGGAGCATTAAACGGTGCGGCTTCAAGTTCACCTGTTCAATTAGTAACTTTAGGTGATAACAAAACGTATGGAATCAATGAATTTTATTCCGAAACTGGGCTTTGGGGAACATGGCAAACTATGGATGCCTTAAGTGCAAATGATAGTAAAAAAAGTTTCCCGACTCTTCTTTCCGGATTTAAAACAGTGAATAATTCTCTGCAGAAAGAATTATGGTACACAAACATCAGCCATAGTGAAATTAGCGGTTTATTCTTGAAGGTTATGCGTATTGATTCGGACAAGCTCACTCCGGTGGAAACCATATCGGAAGCTTTCAACAATCCGTCTCACATTAAATATTGGAAAATGTTCGGAGTAATTGAAGGACCACCACCATTCGCTTTAAATGCCAATTCATTCGGTGAAGCAGTATATAACAACACTTATGGTCCTTCGGTATTTACCTATGTTGAAGAAAACACTACCGAAGCAACATATTCAACTTCATGGTCTGTAAATACTTCGGTCTCGGCTTCAGGCGCGGTTGGTGTCTTGAGCATGGGGGCAGACCTTAGCGCCGCATTAAAAAATACAAACAGCAAAGACACAACTTTCGAATTTAAAAGTTCACAGTCGGTAAGAGCAAATCAATCTTCTTTAGGTTATTATTGTTTCTACAAACCGACAATAACCCGAACAAAATATTCATTACAAAGTTTTAACGGTAACGATGTTGGTTTGTCTCAATATATTTTTAACGTCACCGATGCGCAAATCATCCTTAAAGATTTTGATCTTACTACGTTTGCTCCGAATAATTTTAATACCTCAAACATCTGGACTTATTTTAGCAAACCTACTTCGGGATATCAATTATATCCAACTCTTAAAAAGGCAAGTTTAGGATTTAGCTGGACACAAGGGCTTACTGTGGAGAACTCAAAAACTTTTTCAAGTTCTACTACTTTAACAAAAGAGGGATCGGTATCAATTACTTTGTCCGCCGGTATTCCGGAAATATTTAATGTATCCGCAGGATTTGAAATAGGAGTAACAGAACAACACAAAACTACTTTTGGGCAGCAGATATCAGTGTTGGTCAATTGCCCAGATCCAAGACCCGGTTATCAAAACGATATAAAATATTTTGCGGGAGAAATGTTTTGGTTAGATTCTCCCGAGGATGGAAATGCATATTGGGTCCCTCAAAATTACAACGGTGTTGATTACAGAAAGGATAAACCCTGGTTGGTAACTTATACCGTTTATAACATTGAAACTGTTGGAGGAACAAGTGTAGAAAAAATTGATGACAAGATACCTGACAAATTTTCGCTTCTGCAAAATTATCCCAATCCCTTTAATCCTGAAACAAAAATAAATTACTCGATTCCGAAGCAATCGTATGTTGTAATAAAAATTTATGATATACTCGGGAAAGAAGTTGAAATACTTGTTAACCAGGAGCATTCACCCGGTAATTATCAGACATCACTAAATGGAGAAAAACTGAACAGCGGAGTTTATTTCTGCAAAATACAATCTGGTAATTATATTGAAATCAAGAAAATGAATTTGATTAAATGACGGCGAGGATAGTAGAGACGCTGCATTTAACTTCTCTACAATGTGAATTTAAAGAGCAAGTTGAGTTCATAAATATTTCATACCGATGCTTGGTAATTTCCCAAAACATTTTTAAGTTTTGTTTGTACAAATAAACAAGAAATCAGGTGGCTTTATTTCTGAGTTAAACATATACCGGCAAAAACTTCGAAACGGGGTAATTACCATGTTACCAACTCTCTTATTATCTTCTGCAAATGTTCAGTTGGATTTTATTTCTCTTCCCATTCTATCTTTTAATCTAGTTAAAAATAAGGCACTTAATAATTAACCGGCATAATAATAAGTCAAATCTAATTTTGAAAAGAATAAAATATAATCTTCGAATAAAATATACAATTCAAGGTGGAAATGAAGAAATTTGGGGAAGGACAGTTTTTTAAATTCTGTTTTGGGGAAAATCTGTGCTAATACTTTTATTACTCTAATGATTTTTTTATAAATGTATAACCGGGGGTGTTTATTAAGTTCAAATATCATTTTACTAATGGAGAAGACATATGAAGTTTATTAAATTATTTTTCTTTTTACTATTACTTCAAATTTTACAAGCGCAAACTGTGGGAGATACTCCTCCGCTGCCCATTCAATCAACAGATATTTATAAAAATTCTAATATGTATCAACAAGATTTTCTCTATTTGTGCGAAGGTTTGATTGAATTCCATGTAAATGTTTTTATGAATTTCCCTAAGGAGGAATTTAATAAACAAAAAGAAACATATTATGAACAGTTAGCAAGATGCAAGAATGAAAACGAATTTGGGAAGATTGCAAATAAGTTTATCAGTCAAATAAAAGACGGTCATGCCGGGGTAGCAATCAACGAAACAGCCGGAAAGAATTTTATTTATCCATTCAGATGTAAATACCTGGTTGATACGCTCGTAATTATGGCTGTTTCCGATCAACTTCCATTTTCTTTGTGCGGTGAAAGAATTAAAAGTATAAATGGAATTCCCATTATGGATATTGAAAAGAGAGCTTCGTTAGTTTATCCTACGGAGAATTATGTAAGTCTTCAGAATTATATCATGCTTCGAATAAATTCAACTGAATATCTAAAATCTATCGAGGTTATTCATTCGGATACTGAAAGTGTAAAGATTACTACTTATAGCGGAAAAGAATTTGAAGCTTCTCCCAATTTTAATGGGATTTGGAAATCTGAAATTTCAACTAAAGTTTTAATAACTGAAAAGCAATCCGATCCATTCACTTATAAAATAGTAAAAGAAAAGAGTTTATGTTACATTCAAATGAATGGGATGGTTGACAGAAGGATAGGCGAAATGTATTTAGATATGCTTCCCTTCTGGCAACGTTGGGGAATAAAAACTTGGGGATTTTTTGGCGGAAGTGATGGTATTCCGGAAGTATATTTTGATGAATTCCTAAATACATGTATCGAAGACATCGAAAAAAACAATATCAAAAAAGTAATCATTGATTTAAGATGGAATTACGGTGGAAATTTTATTCCTGGAAATATTCTTCTTTATGCTCTTGGCGTTGATAAATACAAGGGATTTTCAGCAGATATTAATGTATCCGAACTTTCTAAATTACAAAGGGGGAATCTTGAGTCAGTCAAAAATACAACTGATGCTAACGATCCCTCTAACAACTACTATTATACCAATTCAACAAAATGGACAGAAAATATAAAGAAGAGATTTAACGGAGATGTTTATTTTATTACATCTGAATGGACATTCAGCTCAGCAGTTTTACTTGCAACGATAGTAAAAGATAATCACCTCTTTAAAGTTGTCGGCGAGCCAATAAGAGAAAGACCTTCGCATTTTGGAGATGTTCTTTTTCTAAAACTTCCAAACTCCAAGAATATCTGTACGCTAAGTTATAAACTGTTCCATCGCCCGGATAAATCTAAAGATAATGATGAAACGTTATATCCCGATGTTACCATTTACAAAACTTATGACGATATAAAAAACGGAATAGATCGTGTCTATGAATGGATTGCAGCACAATAAATATCAGAAGCAAACTTGTTTTTAATCGAAAGGATAAAACAAAATGAAACAGTGGTATATAGAGTTGTTTGAAAATTACGGGATGAAATATGACAACGAAATATTTACGCAAGGAACGATTGGCGAATGTGATTTTATAGAGAAAGAAATTGAATTTAATAAAGAGACAAGGATTTTGGATATCGGATGCGGAACCGGAAGACATTCAATTGAATTAACCAGGAGAGGATATAACGTTGTCGGAATTGATTTTTCGGAATCAATGTTGAAACGGGCGAAAGAAAAAGCTTCCGAACAAAATTTGCAAATAGTTTTTCAAAAACATGACGCAAGAAACCTTCCGTTTTCAAATGAATTTGATTTGGCTATCATGTTGTGTGAAGGGGCATTTCCATTGATGGAAACCGACGAAATGAATTTTCAAATTCTCCAAAACGCTACCAAAACTTTGAGACCTAAAGGGAAATTCATTTTTACTACTTTGAACGGTTTGTTTCCGCTATTCCATTCCGTCAAAGATTTTCTCGATTCCGAAAAAAAAGGAGGAAATGCGGAATATGGTGACCATAGTTTTGATCTAATGACTTTCCGGGATTTAAATACAACTTCTGTTGAAGATGATCTCGGAGACAAAAAAGAACTTCAATGTAATGAAAGATATTACGTGCCATCTGAAATAACATGGTTATTGAAAACATTAGATTTCAAAACGATCGACATCTTCGGTGCAAAACTTGGTGCTTTCAATCGGAATGATAAATTATCGACAGAAGATTTTGAGATGCTTATAATAGCTGAAAAACAATAAAAATATTAGCAGAGAATCATGAACAAATCAGTTTTACTTATGAATAATCTATTAAAAGAGCTAGCTTCAAAATTAATTGCGATAATTTTATTTGTTGTAATTATTGTCTTCAACGGTTACGCGGGCGATGAAAAACAGAATCGCAATCCCATTGCGGCGCAAGATAGTTTGACGCAGCTTGCTTCAAAATTCTATTCAGAAGGAAATTATAGAAAAACATTAGAGCTTTTAGCTTTGAATGATTCAACTCTTTTTTCTTCCAAACTTTTCTACTACTATGGAATGAGTTATGCGGCACTGTATGACTATCAAAACGCTCAAGAATATTTTAAGAAAGCGATTCATGTAGATTCATCCAATGTAAATTATCATTTTCAGTTTGGGCGTTTGCTTCTGCAAGCCGGTTTTACAGATGAAGCAGTTGAAGAATTCAAGTTGTGTTTTGTTTTAGACAGCACCTACCTACCGCCTACTTTTCAGTTAGGGTTACTTTACAATGTACAGAAAAAATATCCGGAGAAGGAAATAGAAATATTCTCGTTCTTGATTCGGCAAAACCCAAATGATTTTTTTAGTCTATATTATTTGGGGAATGCACTTATTCGATCACAGTTCAGAGATTCCGGCATAGTATTCATTCAAAAATCAATTGAATTAAATTCGCGATATTATCCCAGCTTATTATCTTTCGCTAATTATAATTATTCTAAACAGGAGTACAAAGCAGCGTTGGAATATTATCAAAAAGCGGAAGCAATAAGACAGCATGACAAAGACATCATCTATCAAATCGGCGAGTGTTTACGAAAACTTGGAGCATATAATGAAGCTCTGGTGCAATTCAAGGAAGCAATCTCTATCGATTCTTCAAATGCAACTTATCATGCGCAAATAGGTTATACATATTTTTTAATGGAACGTTTTGACTCCTCTATTCTAGCTTATAAAAAAGCAATAGCAATTGACACTGCTAATGTTCAGTACTATCTTAATCTTGTATTAGGTTATCAAAAGATAGATTCAGCAAAAGGAGTAATAGAAGCCTATCAACAAGCGGCACAGGCGCAACACCCGGAAGTTATTTCATTTGTTTACAATGACCTGGCTTCCTATTGTTTTAAAAATAAATTATGGCGTGAGGCAGCGAAAGCATACAAACGTGTTATTGAATTGAATCCCGATAATACTATGGCTCTTTACTGGCTTGGGTATTCGTATGAACAAATACCGGATAAAAAGTCTGCAATACTAACTTTTGAGAATTATCTAGAAAAAACAAAAGACAATAATGAAAAACCCGGTCTTCGTTTACATGTGGTAGAACATATAGAATCTCTTAAGGGAAAGAAGAATTAATTCTCTATTAATCTGAATTCATGCTCAATGGAATTAAACAACAATAGGAATATATGTTTTCATTAAAGAAAAAACGAATTGCATATTTAAGAAGTATTTGGTGTAAATCAATTGATAAACATCGGAATCTTGATTTAATTTCTTCTTATCATAATTTGCTTGCATCAGAAGAAACTGAACCAATTGTTGACGAAAAAACCTGGACTGATCTGGATTATAATTCCATCTTTACAAAGATGGACAGAAACATTTCGGGTATCGGTCAACAATATCTCTATCATCTGTTACATAAATATGAAAGAGATGAAAATCTTCTTAAAAAAAGGTTTGGATTAATTTCTATCCTCAAAGGGAACCAAGAACTAAGAGAAAAAATCCAGCTGAACTTGTTTGGCTTAACCGGTGTCTCCTCGTACTTTGTCGGCTATTTAGTATTAGGCAAAACGCTTCCAAACACAAAATACTATCCGCTCTTTTATTTATGTTCACTTCTTTCAGTTGCTTGCCTGCTGCTGATCCCTTTCAATGGAATTTTTCTATTTGTAGCATTAGCTGTTTTACTAACTAACCTAACGCTAAATAAAATATTTTCAAAAAAGATTTATGAATATTTTACCGGGTTTTCAAGTCTCAATGCTCTCATAGTTTCCGCTATCTCTATCAGCAAAATAAAAACCGACCTTCCGATAGAAGAGATTGATTTTCTGAAGAAGAAAAGAAATCTATTAACATCTCTCAAAAAGAAGTTGGGATATTTAGTAATTGATAAAGAATCACTTAATGAATTAGCGCTTTCCTTTATTGAATATCTTAATATGTTTCTGTTGTTTGATATCATCGCGTATTACAGATCGGTTAATACATTGCTTAAGAATCAAAATGATATTCGTGAAGTTTTTGAAAGTGTTGCTAATCTTGATGCAGCGATATCCGTGGCTTCATATTTAGAAGAAATCCCATTTTATTCTAATCCTATATTTAATAGTTTGGATAAAATAAGTTTTCATAACTTATATCATCCTTTGATCCGGGATGCTGTTCCAAATACTGTTGAAAGTATTATGAACTCAGTATTGATTACCGGTTCTAATATGTCCGGTAAAACAACATTTATTAAGACCATTGGAATTAATTTTATCCTTTCGCAATCGCTTTATTTTAGTTTGTCAAAAGAAATATATATTCCTAAACTTGTAGTTAAGTCGGCTATCCGCAGAAATGAAGATTTGGAAGAAGGAAAAAGTTATTTCTTTGTCGAGATAGAATCTTTAAATGATTTTATAAAATTGTCCGAAGAAAAGAACAAATATTTATTTCTCATTGATGAAATATTCAGAGGAACAAATACAATTGAAAGACTTGCTTCTTCAACTGCTGTGCTTAAATATCTTGATATGAATAATACAGTATTTGTTACTACCCACGATATCGAATTACAAGATTTACTTGAAAATAACTTTAAGATGTTTCATTTTAGCGAGCAAGTTGAAAACGGTAAATTCTTTTTCAATTATAAAATTAAAGAAGGACCTTGCTCATCAGGAAATGCAATTAAGTTATTAGAAATAATGAAATATCCGGGTTCAATTATCGCAGAAGCAAACTCAATTGTTAAAGAATTATTATTAAATGATCCTCTCGTAAACAAAGTAAAAATATGACATTGCGGTACGGTTACCACTTGCATTGAAATATTACCATTGCTTATTTTGAGAGAGAGCATAAATTTAACAACAACTATTTTTTAATTAATCTTTATGGATAATGTATGAAATCAAAACTGTCAATTGCAGTTGTGATTCTTTTTTTTTAAGCTTACCTTTATTTGCACAACAAAATTCTAACACGTGGAGAAAATCAGATAATCTTATTGGTAATTGGAAAGGTGAAGGAAGCGGCAAACCAGGTCAAGGAGAAGGCACTTTTTCATTTAAATTGGATTTAGATAAAAACATTCTTGTCCGCACAAGTCATTCGGAATATCCGGCAACTAAAGACAAACCTGCCGGCGTTCACAACGATTTGATGATAATCTACCGCGATTATACCGGTATCCCGGACAAAGCAATTTATTTTGACAACGAAAATCATGTCATAAATTATTCGATAACTTATTCCGGAAAGAAAAACATTGTATTCACCAGCGATAAAATTCCCAATGCGCCAAGATTTCGTTTAACTTATACTATCATGGATGATGTAACAGTGAATACAAAATTCGAGATTTCAAAAGACGGCGAAAATTTCTTCACTTACATTGAAGGGGAATCAAAAAGAATTAAATAAATTTCTATTAACCGGGATGGATTACCCTAAACATCAGTATGCAACAAATATTTAGTTTCTTCGTTTAAAAAGAAATGTTATTTTTGAAAAGTATTTTTCTAACAAAATAAAGGCAACACAATGCCCGATTCAGATGAACCTGACGCTAATAATAATTCAAATATTTTACATTCCCCTACCTTAGGACTGCCTTCATAATGTTATCATTGGCTTTTCCTAAGGAAATTATTTTTTTAGGTGCCGATGACAAAATTATATTTCTTCTTACCTGTTATTTTTATCTTGCAGATAAAGTGTAATGACTGCATAACCTCGCTTTGTTCAGCGAATATTTCTAAAGGAGGTTATGAATGACCCGTTCTATTTTTTCAAAAATATCTCCATCTACATTTACAAAAGAAGCTAAATCACCCCATCAAACTTCTGAGAATGAACGCCTCCTTGTTGATATATGTGGACTTGATGTTCAAGCATCTTTAACACACCTAGAAACAAACATAAAAGGATTATCAACTGAAGAAGCTGAAAAACGTTTAGATGAATATGGACTAAATGAACTTGCTCATTCCAAAACACTTGGTTTTTGGGCGGATGTTCTGAATAGATGCCGCAGTCCCCTGGTTATTCAATTACTTATCATTGCTCTTGTTTCGGTGTTTATCGGAGAAGCGAAATCAACAATCATTGTAAGTCTAATGGTTGTGCTTAGTGTCGGTTTGTCTTATGTTCTTGATCGCCGCTCATCAAAAGCTGTAGAATCACTTGGTAAAAGAGTTCAGTCCCACGTATTGTTACTTCGAGACGGAAAAGAAGTTGAACTACCGATGTCGGAAGTTGTCCCTGGTGATATAGTAATTCTTCAAGCCGGTTCAATTATTCCCGCCGATTTACGCTTAATTACGGCAAAGGATTTCTTTGTTAGTCAATCTGTACTGACAGGCGAATCTATGCCGATAGAGAAAAATGCCGACGCAATGAAGCTTGAAAGCAGTTTAGTATTTGAATTACAGAACGCTTGTTTTCAAGCCAGTAATGTTTTAAGTGGTTCTGCGCGAGGTGTTGTTGTTAATACCGGAACAAGAACTTACTTCGGTTCCATTTCCGAAAAGTTGACCGAAAAAAGAGTTGAAACAAGTTTTGATATTGGTGTAAAATCATTCACCTGGTTGATGATCCGCTTTATGGTTGTTATGGTTTTTGCCGTTTTTATGATTGTTGGTATTACAAAAGGAAATTGGGTAGAGGCTTTATTATTCGGTTTATCAATTGCAGTTGGATTGACACCCGAAATGCTGCCAATGATTGTTACCGTTAACCTTGCCAAAGGTGCGTTAACAATGTCTAAAAAGAAAGTGATAGTTAAACACTTATCCGCTATTCAAAATTTTGGGGCGATTGATATTCTGTGTACCGATAAAACGGGAACGCTCACACAAGACAAAGTTGTTTTAGAAAGACACGTTGACATTACCGGCGAAGTAAGCCGTGAAGTTCTTCAATACGCATATTTGAATAGCTTTTATCAAACCGGATTAAGAAACTTGATAGACCGTGCAGTCCTTTCGCATATCGAGTTAAATGTTGAAGGTAAATGCAGTTTAGTTGACGAGTTGCCTTTCGATTTTCAAAGAAGAAGAATGTCCGTTATTATTGAGTATGAAGGAGATCACGTTCTAATTTGCAAAGGCGCTGTTGAAGAAATTTATTCCGTTTGTACGCATTATCAAGTTGATGATGAAGTTTATCCGCTAATTCATATGATGCACGATGATCTTTATGAAGAAGTTGAAACGTTGAACAATAACGGTTATCGTGTGCTTGCTATCGCTTACCGCGATTTTCCGGCTGCAAAAAATACTTTTAGCGTTAGTGATGAGAAGGATTTAATTCTGCTCGGATATATCGCATTTTTTGATCCGCCAAAAGATTCAGCTGCTGAAGCTATTAAAATTCTACAGAACACCGGCGTTAAAGTAAAAATTCTTACCGGCGATAATTCACTGGTAACAAAAAAGGTTTGTAAAGATGTCGGTTTGGAAGTTGACCGCGTTATTACCGGCGATGAACTAAACAAACTATCTCCGGAAGAATTTGCACAAACCGTTCAACAGTTCGATGTGTTTGCCAAGCTATCGCCGCTTCAAAAAGAAAAAGTTATCATTTCGCTCCGGCAATCGGGACATGTGGTTGGTTATTTGGGTGATGGAATAAACGATTCTCCCTCATTACGCGCCGCGGATGTTGGAATTTCTGTTGACTCAGCCGTAAACGTTGCAAAGGAAGCCGCCGATATTGTTCTGCTTGAAAAAAGTTTGCTTGTGCTTGAAGACGGTATAATTGAAGGACGTAAAGTTTTTGCCAATATTGTAAAATACATCCGGATGGGGGCAAGTTCCAACTTTGGCAATATGTTCAGCGTGCTCGGCGCAAGTTATTTATTTCCGTTTTTGCCAATGCGTCCGATTCAAATTCTGTTAAATAATTTGTTGTACGACTTTTCTCAAACCGGTATTCCAACCGATAACGTTGATAAAGAAATTGTTGTTAAACCTCTGAAATGGAAAATAGACAACATCAAAAAATTTATGATTTTTATAGGTCCCATCAGTTCAATTTTTGATTATGCCACATTTACGCTTATGTGGTTTTTCTTTGGTGCAAATCAATTCCTAAATCCGGCGATCGGAATTCATCAAAAAGAATTTCTCGAAAAACTTTTTCAAACCGGTTGGTTTGTTGAATCTTTATTAACACAAACATTAATCGTGCATATTATACGCACACGGCGTATTCCGTTTTTTGGCAGCCGGGCATCTTTGCCAATGACGATAACAACATTATTGATAATGTTTATCGGGGGCTGGCTTCCCTACTCACCTTTTGCCAAAACATTTGGGTTAGTTCCTCTTCCGGAAATTTACTGGGCTTGGATTTTTGGTTTCTTAGTATTTTACGGTGTGTTAACACATTTTGTAAAAGTATGGTTCTTCAAAAAGTATGGAGATAATTAATTATGGATAGTTTATTAGATGCACTACAAGAAGGGCGTTTAATTGAATTGCCTGACAGCGACAAGTTTCATTCGCTGCAATTCTTAGCGCATATCATTGAAGCAATCCCATCGGTGCCATCCAGAACCGATGTAGCCGGTTTAGTATTAGCGCGGGAGAAAAATACTAATACTGCACTTGGAAAAAGTTTTGCTTGCCCCCACGCACGCGCTCCGTATGATGAAGATTTAATATGCTCTATAGGATGGAGCCCTACCGGAATTGATTACGGCGCACCCGACGGCATCCCGGTTCATTTAGTAATTATGTATTTGGTCCCGGATAATCAAAGGAATCATTATTTAAAAGAAATTTCTATTCTTGCAAAAGCGTTGCACAGCAGCACTAACCTTGATTCAATTCGTACTATTACCGATTTGAACGCTGTTAGAAATTATCTTTTGGATTTAGTTAATCTTTCAAAAAGTATTGTTGGTTCCGAAACACGGGCAAGAATGATACAGTTGGAAGCCCGCGGCGCTACAGTTGAACAAAAAATTCAGCAGCTCTCCAACGTAATAATCGATCCGGTTACAATTGTTGCCGGACTTAATCAAAAACCTATCTTCCTCTCACAAAACAAAGAGCTTATTGAATTACTTGATAACTTACCAAGCGAACAAGTAAACGCCAATGTAAATGCGACTCAGTTTTTAGATTCGCTCACATCCAAAGGAGTATTTGAAGTTAGCGGTTGGCGCATCATTAAACGCCAGTCTTCAGATTACCAGGCTAATAGATTTCTTCTTGAATGTATTGCTGTAAAAATAATTGGGAACGGTTCTCCCAAATGAACTCGCTCCAGTTGTGGGATAAGAGTAAATCCTAAACGATTGGTTTGTATCGGTCAAATTCAGACAAAGAAAACATTTGATTTTAAAAAAATTTTTCCGTCTTAAGAATAAAATCATATATTTGTCAATTAATAAAACATCAACTCTATTTTTTAAGGAAACTTGTAATGAAAAAATTAATATTTGCCATTTTCTTTCTATTCATCGTTTCGATGAATTTTTCACAAGATCTTAATTCAGCTAAAAATCTTCTGCAAAACAATAAGTTGAGTGAAGCAAAATCGACTCTTGAAAAATTGATTAATAATGATAAAAACAATGCCGAAGCGCATTTTTATTTAGGGAAAACTTTACTGCGTATGAAAGAATATGAGGATGCATCGGATGAATTTGAAGCAGCAATTAAAATTAATTACAATAATGCCGATTATCATTTTTGGTTTGCACAAGCCATGGGACAGGATGCTCTAAATTCAAGTGTCTTCACTCAAATAAAACTCGCCCCTAGAATAAAAGATGAATATATGAAAACGGTTCAGATTAATCCTGCACATGTGCAGGGAAGAATGGGATTGATAGGTTTTTATAGACGGGCACCAGGCATTATGGGGGGAAGTATGGAAAAGGCTTATAGTGAAGCTAAGATATTAATTGGCTACGATGAAAAATTGGGACATTCTCAACTTGCTAACTTATATGTTGCAGATAAAAACAACGCAAAAGCGGAAGAAGAATTTAAATTCCTCGAAAATAAATATGGTAAACAAAAGGACTTTAGTGGTTTTTATAATGGTTACGGTTACTTTTTATTAAGTATCTCCCGCAACGATGAAGCGATCCTGAAATTTAAAAAACAAGTTGAACTTGACCCAAATAATCCTAACTCATACGATAGTCTGGGTGACGGTTATTTAGCCGCGGGAAATAAAACGGAAGCTATCGCGCAATTTAAAAAAGCTCTTGAAGTTGATCCAAATTTTACGGCTTCACAAAAGAAACTGAAAGATTTGACGAAGTGAGCATAGAAATTTAGAAATAAACATCGTGAGTTAATATCTAAGACTACCGAAGTGTTCAGAACATGGGAGGTTTAGCTCAAAGAATATCGCACAACCCTGAAGGGATTGTGCTGCACGAACAAATCACGCCAAGGCGTGATGATTTTTTCCATCATCGTTTACGATGATTTATTCGACCAGCTATATCCTTCAGGATAGAGCTGATTTACCGGTACAAGTTTTTAATATTTATTTTTTTCTTGCATTTCTATCAAAACCTTTTTAGGTTTGTATTAACAATAAATAAGCAATAGGGTGTTGTGATTCTTTTATTGGTTCTTATTAGCGTCCATTTTCCCGAAGGGGTAAAAAATTCTTTACACTCCCCTTTCACATTAAATCAATTCTCAGAGAATTCTCTCCGAAATTTTATAATATCCATCAAACATTTTAGTAATCTAATCGGACTGTTCAGTAATGAGATAAGTCATTCGGGTAATCTCATCGATCTTTCCAGGAATGTCACCAACTTTTCAAGTAAACACATCGAACTTTTCAGTAATCTAATCGATCAGTTTAGTAATGATACCAGACTGTCCAGTAATCACATAAAATTTCCAGTAATCGCATCGATCAAGCCAGTAATGGGAGGATTTTTCCAGTAATGAGACAGTTCAAGCCAATAATCGCATCGATTTTTGTAGTAATGGCAGAAAAAGATGGCAAAATGGCGAAAATTGATTAAAAAGAGGGTTTGTGAAATTGGATGGGATAAGGAGTAAGATTATGATTAGGATTAAGACTAAGAAAAGGAATGGATGAATGAAACAAGTATGTTCTTCATTCAACCTTTGCGTGGCGAAACCGGAAACCAAAGTATATCTGCACACAGAAAGAGTAGTTTAGAGATAAAAAATATTCATTCCCTATGGGAATGTTAGTTGTTGGTGGGTTTATTTGTTACAATGATTTAACACCTACGGTGTTATGGCAGTAATCCCGAAGGGATTTAATATTTGTAACAAGAAGTCAGAACATAAGACAGAATCCCGTCGGGATTCAATATTTTTATTTTTTTAATAGTTGGTTCTGATTTGTAAGAATAGGTAATGAAGAAAAAGAGTTTGAAAACGGTACTATATAAAAAACTATCTAATAACAAACTGTTCGGAGGTTCATTATGAAAGAGAAATATAGCAACTACTACCGCATGCTGTTAAGTGTGGAAACATTTTTAGCGGGTAAAACGGAAGTAACAGGAACTATTCCTGCATTCGGGAGGGCTATAACCCGATTGAATAACAAAATTGCCGAAATCCAGGAGGCGGATAAAAATCGCGGCGATAAAGCTACCGGAAAATCCGGAAGCAAAAATGAAACGGAGGAGAAATTGATAGCCACCGTGCTAAAAGCTGCTTCTGCTCTTAAGACTTACGCGGCTGAAAAAGAATTGAGCGACTTAGCTAAATCGGTTGATATTAGCAAGTGGGATTTAATAAAACTGCGCGATCTTGATTTGGTTTCTAAAGCCGGATTTATTAAAAAGACCGCTCATGAAAAAATAACTGAATTAGAAGAGTATGGGCTTATAGCAAGCGACTTAACAAAGATTGAAGAATTAGCGGCAAATTTCTCTTCGGTTATTGGAGAAATGGGTTCTATAAGAGGCGGCAAGATAACAGAGACAAAAAATCTTGGTGTTTTAATTGATGAATCCAAAGCGATCCTGGAGAACCAGATAGACGGCTTTGCGGAAACATTAAAAGAAAATCACCTCGATTTTTATAACCAATATAAAGCTGTACGCGATGTTCTTAATTACGGCGCATCGCATACAAAACCGGATGAGGATGGGACAACTCCCCCACCGGATACGACACCACCACCGGCAGTATAGTAAGTACAAAAAACCTCTGACGTTTTGGAAACGTCGGAGGTTTTGATTTTTATTTTTACTAAATCGAATGAGCTATATACATGAAAAAACTTATTATCCTTCTAACCATTCTAATTCTTTTCAATACAAGCAATGTTTTTGGACAAACAACGCGTAACGTGCCATCTCAATATGCCACAATACAGGCGGGCTTGAATGCGGCACAAAGTGGCGATACTGTTCTTGTGCAGCCGGGTACATATTATGAGAATATTATATGGCCGGATGTGAATAGAATTAAACTTATCTCGGCAGGTGACAACAGTAATACAATAATTGATGCAAAAAAAATAGCCAATGTAATTAATATAGTTTCTAATGGGTTAATCGATACTAACACCGTCGTTAAAGGGTTTAATTTAATTAATGGTGACAATGTAAATAATTGGGGTGGTATTTTGTGTAATAATGCGAATCCTAAATTTGAAAATATAGAAGTTAATTCTAATAAAGCTAATTTAAATGGTGGTGGAATTTATATGATTAATTGCTCACCTTTGTTTATAAATTGTAATATACACGATAATTTGGTTACTGGTGAAGGTGTCTATTATGGTGGTGGTGGAATTTATGCCAACAATTCAAATGCAATTTTTTTTAATACAACTGTTAGTAATAATAACGGGTTTTTCGGCGGTGGGGTTTTATTATATCAGTCAAATGTTGACATCCAAAATTGTTTAATTTATAAAAATACAACGCGTTATCAAGGGGGTGGTCTTTATTTAGTACGTTCCTCTCCTCATATTGTTGGGACTTTAATTATTAATAATAATGGAGCAGGAGTATATTGTTACGATCGCAGTAAACCTACTATTGAAAACGTAAAAATAATCGGGAACACACAAATCGGTGCAGATTGTACATCTGGTTCCATTCCAGTATTTATCAAAACAACTATAAGCTTCAATGGTTCCTCAGGTATTGTTGGTGGAGATCTTATGACTTTGAATAATATAACGATTTCAAATAATCGTGAACTTACAAACCTTAGGCCAGCACTAACGGGATTGATCAATATTATCAATAGTAATATTGTTTTTAATGGGATTGCTTACAACAATACTAACAATGCTTTCATCTTACAGGCTACTAATAACTGGTGGGGAACTAATTCGGGACCTTACCATTCCACACAAAACCCAAATGGAAAAGGAGATAGCGTTAATGTGTTTGTAAATGTAACCCCATGGCTTACTTCACCAGATACAACAGCGCCGCCAATACCAATTCAAAAAGTAAAAATTACAAATACAAACAGTAATTCAGTTGCACTAAATTGGGAACCAAGCCCACTTGGAGATTTGAAAGGTTACAAAGTTTATTGGGATACGGATTCTTTGGGCTATGCTTATCAAAACTCAATTGATGTAGGAGGGGATACGTCTTATACAATTACCGGTTTAACTCCAGGGTATAATTATCATTTTGCCGTAACTTGTTACGACAACTCCGGTGATGAAAGTTGGTTCTCAAAGGATGTTGCAGCAAAAACAACACCGCCGGTTTTACAGTTGCTAACAAATCAGATTAATTTTTCAAATACAGCAATTGGGGATTCCACAATTCTTCAGGTTAAAATATTGTCTGCAAATTCTTCACCGCTTATCATAAGCTCATTAACTAATTCTTTAACGGTATTTAAAACGGCATTAACATTACCTACAACGGTTAACGGTTATGATACATTAAAATTCAATGTAACCTTTAAGCCTTCGGCATTTGGCAGTTATACTGATACTCTTTCAATTATATCAAACGGTGGCAATGCAAAAGTAATTCTTCAAGGGCAATCGCCAGTTCCAACTTTAGCATTAAATGTAAGTAATATAAATTTTGGGACTGTTGTGCGAAACACAAGTGCAGATAAAATAATTAAAGCGGCAAACTCTGCTGTAAATAAATTAGTAATAGATTCAATGTATGTTCATACTTCAGCGTTTTCAGTTTCTTCAACATCCGGGATAATTTCAAATAACGATTCGCTAATAATAACTGTTAGATTCAGTCCAAGTGAGTTTGGTGTATTCAAAGATACTCTCGAGATATTAAATAATAGCGATAATCATTTAGTACGAATTCCACTTGAAGGTAATACACCGATACAAATTGTACTGACGGGAGGTAATATTAACTTTGGCAATGTACCACTTAGTGATACGCTTTCTCAAGATTTATTTCTAAGTAATGTCTTCAATGGGCCACTGATTATAGATTCGATCTATGTTAGAGATGCTCAGTTTTCAGTTTCCCCAAATAACGCAATTGTTAATCCCTTGGATACTCTGAAACTCAAGGTGCTTTTTATTCCGAACAATTTTGGAGCTGTTCAAGATACGTTATCATTCTTCAATGTATCTCAAGGCATCTTTCTTAAGGTAAGCCTTAACGGAACATCGCCTTATCCAGTATTTAGTGCAAGCACAGATTATATAAAATTCGATTCAACTTTGTTAAATACAACGGTTACAAAAAAATTCTATGTTAAGAATAGTTCAATTAACACTCTTACTCTCGATTCTTTATATTTTGGGGAAAATAAGTTTTCAATTAGTTCTATCTCAACCCAATTAATAAGAAGGGGAGACTCTTCACATGTAACGGTTTCATTTAATCCTCAAACTATCGGGTTTATTTCGGACACTCTTTATATAGTTAATAATTCAATTTCAAGAATAAATAAAATTGTAATATCCGGGATCGGAGAAAATTTAACTGGAATTGAAAATGCAAATTCTTCATTACCGAAAGAATATCTTTTGTACCAGAATCACCCAAACCCGTTCAATCCATCAACGGTTATAAAATACGCATTGCCTTTTGATTCAAAAGTCTTAATAAAAATATACAACGTATTAGGACAAGATGTAAAGCTGCTAAAAGATGAAATTATTTCTGCAGGTAGTTATGAAGTGCAGTTTAATTCTTCAAGTCTTTCAAGCGGTGTGTATTTCTACCGTTTAAGTGCAGTATCGCTCGACGGGAAGCAAAAGTATTCTTCGATAAAGAAGATGATACTATTGAAATAATGATTCAATATATTTGTTCCACAAGGAATTAAATACCTTTGACTAATGCATAGTGTATTTACTTTTATAAGTAGGTCATTTTTATGCACATTTTTATAAATAAAAGTTGTTGCAACTATTCGGCATTCTTTTTCTAGGCTACCGGTTAGCGGCAACGTCGGTATACCCCATTAGTAAGAGAAAGAATATTTGTTTAATAGAGGACAGAGTTAAAACACATACTCATTATGGATAATTACTTCTCAAATTTTATAGTTAACATATTGTTAATGGTATTTGCCATTCTTTCTGTTATAGAACTTATCTACGATAATTCAATCAAGGGTTCTTTTTTCAAAAAAATAAAAAGTAGGGGATGGCTTTTAGTAATTATTGCATTATTAAGTGTTGTATTCAACCTTTATAAGGATTGGAGAGCTGATATTAAACAAGCAATGGCAGATAATGCAAAAATGAAAAGCGATTCTTTACTGAGAACAAAACAAATTGAAATACTTTTATTGCAAAATTCGACAAAGGAAACAATCATAAAAAAGGTTGACAGTTCATATGTAAAAAGCATTAGGGCTTCTAATGATGCATTAGCAAAATATAATTTGAAAATTACTGATTCGTTGCACTCTGTTGTTAGTAAATTAAAATTGGACGCAGCAAAACCACAAATATTGTTAGCCCCCTTAGAAAAGGGAAAACGTCCAGCATTTCTTACAAAGGACAATGATCAAAATAGGTTTAATATTCAGTTTATTTCTAAAGGTGGCACCAGCTATAATATAAGTCTTCATTGTTATTTGTTAAAAGAAATCGCTAATGATAATTACATAATATTGGGTTCCTCTCCTCTAACAACTGGAGATAGCTTTCTTACGGAAGATGTTACAAGAACTAAATATCTTGAGATTACGCCCAACATATTTGCTTACACTGAAGTTATAGTATTCATTACCGGATATTTTTCAAAAGATTACGAAGGGAGTATTCGTATACCATATAATGAAGCCTTCAAATTTAATTTTAAGGAAAATATTTATTTATTCGGTTGGGCAATGAATTATGAAAAATTAAAAAAGAAACTTAGTATTGAATAATAAACGGTATAACCTATCGCTTAACAGGGGCAGCGTTTTCATAGTAACATTTGTGTAATTATAAAATTGTGTATGCAAAATTAAGTTGCATTTAATGGTAGGTTGTTCTAAGAAACATTATTTTAAATAAAAAGTGCAGTTAATTGGCATTGTTGTTCGGGGCTGCCGATTAGCAGAAACACAATTATATTTCAAGAGAAGAATATGATTAAAATCTCCTTTTTTTATCATTTGTTGATGATGGTTTTGTTTGCAATCGTGGTTACAATTAATATTCCTAATTTCAATAATATTTTTGAAATAAAGGAAGTAATCTCTACTGATTTTATTAATTCTACGTTTTCTATAATGCTAGGTTTTTATTTATCAGCATTACTTGGTATCGCAATTTATAATAATCAGAATCAAAAAAAAATCGTTGATGATCAAAATAAGATCATAGAATACTTGAATTATCTGGACGAAAATATAAATATTGTCACCCCGGATAAGTTAGAAGAAGGGATTAGTGTTGGCTACTTACATTATGATTACTTTGATAATTTGCAAAGTATTGGTACTGAAACACAAAACAAAAAATATTTCAAATTGATTGGTTATATAAAACAATTGAAAAATCTTTTTTATGAAATTCATAATGCAAATTTAATTGATCCCAAAAACAATCCAATTCGACCTGATCAAGCCAGTTTGGTTAATCAAATCATCAACTTGACTAAAAATGAAATTAAGGAAATAAAACAATCATATTACTCTAAGAATGCAGAATGAAATATAACCTCTTTAGTAAGTAAAGAGTCAAGAGAAAAATAAAATCTTCTGACAAATTTATTTTTTAAAATATTGTTTGAACAGATAAAATAAACAGACCGCTCCGATAGAGCTAAAATAATTGTTCTCTCTAAAATGCTACAAACAGAAAGCTCCTGCGGTGTAAAAAAGAAAATGACATCACGTCTATTTTGAAAAAATATTGTTCAATTTCGCAGGAACAAACTGTGCGTAGAAAAGAAATGATGAACATAACAATAACAATGTAACGGAACGGGGGGATAAATTTAAAAAGAGTTTCGGAAGAAATTATTTACCGTGGCAGAATTTATATTTTTTGCCGCTACCACAATTACAAAGATCATTTCTGCCTTGCGCTTTACCAACAACTACAGATTGATGACTTCGAATTTCGGTAACGAAATCCATACGCTGTATTGATGGCTTTCTGTAAGTCATAACTGTTTGTCCTTGGAAATTCGTTATTGCAAAATCTCCTTTTGAAATAACATCCATACCGATTAAAAACTCTGAAGTATCATCATCGGACAATTGGTCACATTCAGTAACCGGCAATGTAAAGACTACGTTTTGATTGTTAAGTACAATCTTTACTCCATAAACATTTACACCTTCTTTAACACCATGTACACCTTTGACCATAGTTTCAGAGATGGGTACAAGTCCAAGTTTGAGTGCTAATGATTTTGTAATTGCAGAATTAGTTGCGCCGGTATCCCAAATCCCAAGTGTTTGTTCTTTTACGGCTGTCTTTGTATTTTCAACAACGATTGGCGAAGTAATTACTCGAGCTATTCCAGAGGAACTTATTGTTAACGCGGAAACTTCAATTTGTTTGAGTTGCATCAGGCAAAGATTGCCCTGGTATGGAAGGTTTGAGTATAATTTTCCTCACCCGGTAAACATTCTTGGATTAAAAATGTACCCAATTCAAAATTCTTTTGAGAATGATCAAGAGCATTTTCAAAAGAATCATAGTCGCCAACGACTTTTTCCCCCTTGATTACAAGAAATTTGCCTTTGTATTTCTCCACCAATTCTTTTTGGTGAGAAAGATAAAATTTGAACTCTATGCTTAAATCACTTTTCATTGTCTGCTCAATTGTTACATTTATTATCGAAAAAGTTTCAAATAAATTGAGTTTTTACAGGAAGTTAGAAGATCAAAATTAATTAATAAATCTCCTGAATTTGTATTAGAAATATAGTAAACTTTTTTATTTAAAAGTCAAGAAAAAAAATCAACCCACCAACTCGCAACTTAGTAATAAAACCTTATTTATTTTCTTTTAGTCAAATTTTGCGGCATTTAATCAGCTAAAACGTAATTCTTTTTCTGCACAATTCCTGTTTAATACTTCCCTATAACCTTAAAAACTATTACCATATAGAACACACCGCACCGATGGAGCTAAAATAATTGTTCTTTCTAAAATGCTACAAACAGAAAGTTTTTACATCATTAGCAAAAATATTCTGCACAAAATTGTAAGAATATTTTCTTGAAATCAAATACCGAACATCGAACAAGGAATAACGAATGATGAAGTTTTGCCTTTCGATATTCTACATTCCTTGTTCATTATTCATTATTATTTTTTGGTTTGGCTTTGCCAGGTTATGGAGTAAGAGCAATATTATTTCTAGATGTTTTTTATTTTGCACTTAATTAAGTACGTTTGCACGTACAAATATTTAGGAGTAACTATGCACAACATACAAATAGATCAGGACATCCAGCCTCTTTCCGAATTTCGTTCAAAGGTTGCTTTTTATTTTGAAAACATCAAAAAGCACAAGAGACCCTTAATTATTACACAAAACGGAAAAGGAGCGGCTGTATTACTGAACGTTTCTACCTACCAAGCTATGGTTGATAAAATTGAAATGCTGGAGGATATAAAACTCGCAGAGGAACAAATAGGAGGCGGACAGGAGATAACCCATCACGCTGTAAAGCAAAATTTTGCTAAAAAGGGATAACGGTGAAAATATTTTGGTCACCATTGGCTGTTGAGAGACTTGAAGATATTTTTGAGTATATTTCAAAAGATAATAGAGCCGTAGCTCAAAAATTAGTAGATAGAATCATCAAGAAAGTCGATTCCTTATCCAAATTCCCTGAACGGGGAAGAAAAGTACCTGAAATAAATAGAGAAGAAATCCGGGAAGTGTTTGAAGGAGAATACCGGATTGTTTACCGCATTTCATCTAAAAAAGTATTTGTTTTGACAATAAGAAATTTCAAACAACTTCTGCCGGACAAAGATTTTGAGTGATGAAAACACTCAAATACACAGACTGCTCCGATGGAGCTATAATGTATTGGGGAAATATCTGTACTACAAACATACCGCTCCTACGGAGCTAAACAACATTAAATGTCTTTTGATTATTGTTCACTAATTAGTTATCTTGCCCCATGAAAAGAAAAGTATTATTCTATGGTAATTACTTTTTAGACTTCTATTCTAAGCAGGATCTGAAAACAAAAGAAAAAATTGATTTTGTTCTTGATCTTGTTAGAAACGTTGAGAGAGTTCCAATTAAATTCTTGAAACATTTGGAAGGATCCGACGGTTTATATGAAGTAAGAGTAATAACTAACAAAAGCAACATTAGAATATTCGGTTTTTTTGACGAAGGTAATCTGGTAATTCTTGTTAATTGCTTTAATAAAAAAACAGAAAAAACACCAAAGAATGAATTGGAATTAGGGAGAAAATTAAAAGAAGAATATTTCTCAGAAAAGATTGAAAGGAAAAGAAAATGAAAAAAATAACCACGTTTGAAGAACACTTAGATAAGCAATACGGTAAAAAAGGAAATGAAAAAAGAGATAAGTTCGAAGCTGATTCAATTGCTTTTCGCTTGGGAGAAATGCTTAAGGAAGAAAGGACGAAATCAAAACTTACTCAAGAACAACTCGCAGAGAAATCCGGCACTAAGAAAAGTTACATTTCAAGAATTGAAGCCGGTAAAAGCGATATACAAATATCTACTTTTTATAGAATTATTGAACTTGGACTTCAAAAAAGACTAACAATATCTATTTCTTAACCCATTTCTTTAGTCCACTTACAATATATTTCCTCCGATAGAGATTTTAAGGAGCATGAAAAATGAAACTAAATTATTATCCGGAAACCGATTCACTTTATATTGATTTGTCAGAGAAGAAAAGTGTTGAATCCAAAGAAGTTGCAGACGGAATTATTGTAGATTTTGACGAAACAGGCGCTGTGGTTGGGTTTGATATTGATCATGCGAGCAAAGTTGTTAATTTACAAAAATTAGAATCTGATTCGATGCCTGTTAAATCCTTTGCGATTGCTTCGTGACAAAAATTGTTTAAATAGGTAGAATAAACAGACCGCTCCGATGGAGCTAAAATAATTGTTCCCTCTAAAATGCTACAAACAGATCGCTCCTGCGGAGCTAAAATATTTTCTTTGTTATTCTTTCTACAAACAGAAAGTTCTTACGGAGCTAAAAGAATAATGAGAATACAGCCGTTGTACAAAACATTATTCATTCGCAAGGAATGACAGGTTTGTAGAAATAATGATGATTAATAAAACACAAGCCCCATCGGGGCGAACTGTTGGTAGTAATGGATACACCCTACACAAATAAGCTCCACAGGAGCGACCTGTTAATTATTCTAATTGAAATATATTTAGAGAAATGAGCTAAAACCTGCAAGGTTTTAGAAACCTCGCAGGTTTGTGAAAAATTCTATTTGTACTTCTTAACTTCTTCCAAAATATACGTAGCAATTGCTCTGGCTTCGGCAGGTTTTAATCCTTGATTTGTCAGCACTACTAAATTGACCAATAAAAATAAGAGTTGTAAAAAGCAAAGAATAAAGTGACGGAGAATTCCGTTTTCTTTATGAACCTTTTATCTCCCCATCTACCTCTTTATCACCTTAAATAAATTCATTTTTATCTCCAGCTTCCAGAGTACACCATAGGGGAACGAAAAGTCTTATCTGAATGTTTAATCTTCAAAGACGAACGAACAGTTTATACTTCCGGTTACTGATTTTGAAAATTGATCCCAACTTGAGAATGTAGAAGACCCGGAAATTCACGAATCAATATCAAGTAAAAAAAAGATTTAGAAAATCTTAATGAATTTTTAATTATGATAGAAAAGAAATACCGAAATGAAAACAAATAAAAATCAAATAAATTTACCGGTTAACTCAAAAGGTCAGACTCATACCGGAGAAAACAAGTTATTTTTCAAAATCTTGGGACCAAAAAATTTGTTGTTTCTAGTCTTTTTTCTAAGCACAGCAGTTACGTATTCACAACCGGTTACAAAAGTATTAATATCGGGTGAATACACAGCCCATGATACTGATGTGAAGAATGCCTTTCTTTTAGGATACTCCAGTTATGACGCAACGCAATATAGCGGACAAATTGATCTGCATCCGGATTATACTCCCTATAACGCTATAAGATATGCTCATCAGAATGGTTATCAAATAGCTGTAAGATCATATGTCGGCTTAAACACAACCGTTGATGATTCCGCGAAAAAATATAGCGACGTACTTCTTTTTATGCCCGCCGGATCTAACAGTTATATATTTACATGCAATATAGATATACCTAATAGCGCGGTTGTATCAACCGGGGCAGGTGTGGATTCTCTTAGAACCGGATATACAGTTGAGTTTTTTTCAGTTGATCCAATCACAAGTTCAAATCTTTCCAGTTTTTCAAATGGATACATAGCCGGGCAGATAGCGTTCATGGCGAATCATTTTAATGTTTCGGTTTCTCAGGCAAGGATGCTGGCAAGAAACAATACTGCTATCAACAGTCAACCTATAAGTGTAGTAGTATATGGTAAAATTGATGAAGCGAAAGCGATTAGTGCCGGGGTATTACCAGTTGAGTTAACCTCATTTTCTGCCGCCGTAGAGGGGGCAAACGTTTTATTAACCTGGAGAACCGCTTCGGAAGTTAAAAACTATGGTTTCGAGGTTTATAGGGATGGTGTAAAAATTGGCTTTGTACGAGGGAATGGGAACAGCAATTCTATTAAAGATTATTCCTTCACGGATAAACCAAGCGGAGCCAAAACCTTTAAGTATCAACTCAAACAAATTGATTCCGATGGGCAAAATAAACTTTATGGATTTGTTGAGGTTACTCTTGAAGCTCCAAATAAGTTTGTTCTTCGTCAAAATTATCCAAATCCATTCAATCCGACAACTACTATCAGATTTGAAGTCCCTGTTACTGAAAAAGTGACTATAAAAGTATATAATATGGTCGGACAAGAAGTTGCTACTTTACTCGAAGGTATAAAAGAGGCAGGCAGTTATGTTGTGAAATTTGACGGCAGTGAACTAACCAGCGGGGTTTATATCTCTAGTTTAAAATCCAGTTCATTTTCAAAGAATATAAAAATGATACTGATGAAATAAATGCGAGCAAAATCTTTGAAGCCTGACTAAAATTCTATTTGTACTTCTTAAATTCTTCCAAAATATATGTAGCAATTGCTCTGGCTTCGGCAGGTTTTAATCCCTGGTTAGGCATTGGGGGATATGCGGGATTCATCTTTGTAGGATTCATTACAAATGCCGCAACTTTATCAACATCACCGTTATATTTAGGAAGCGTTTCTTTGTAAGGAGGTCCAACTAATTTTTGATCAAACTTATGGCACGCAGAACATTTTCCGTTAAAAATATCGGCGCCGCTAATTGCCGCAATTCCCGTTGGCTCCCCTTTCAACGATTTAAGCGTGACATCATATTCCGCAGCAAGCACAAGCGCCTGCTTTTTTGTAACGTTACGAAAAGCCGCCTGCTCGGAAATGATTAATGTTAAAGACGCAA